>JAVBSK010000067.1:0-2561 GCA_031556755.1 Bacteroidales bacterium
TGATATGCCGACGACAGCAAACGTAATTCAATATTTTACAGAAGACAATACCAAGGTTTCCGTCCGGCCTTCAGGAACGGAACCGAAAATTAAATTTTATATAGAAGTTCAAACTAAAATCAATTCAAGAGAAGATTTGTCAAAAGTAGAACTTGAAGCGGAAGCTAAAATTGAAGCAGTGAGGAAATCTATGGGTATATAGAACTGATGATAAAATAAGAAAAATAGATCCCAACTGATTTGTGTTGAATCGGTTGGGATTTAATTTTGTACATAGGTGAGAAGATCTTGTGTAATACCATACTCCAAATCAATCCATACTGAAAATGAAAAGGATCTATTTTCGTCTCCTACGGTTGGCGGCACTGTTTCCTTTTGATATTCCGATATAAATAATGATTCCGGAAGCGATAGCAGTAAAGATTTTTTCTGTCATCGTGTAATCCGATGGCATTGTGAATAACATGATACACAATGCTACCCAAAGCAGTGCGATACAGACGATCTGGCTTGTAGTTAATCCTCGTTTCATTTTCAATGATTATTGATATTTATCCGGTTTTATTATTCCCACTTTACAGCATCATGCGGATTAGTCCTTTGTGTATATTTTAAATCCTGAAGCATGGAAGACTTGACCGCTATGGTAAAGTTATAGGACTGATAAGGGCCTAACGGAATGATACTTGCAGACATTTGCCAACAGTGCAGGTCACGGGTGACAGAACACATCATAGTTGCAAATTTTTTGTTGTCAAAATCATAACTTGTTGAGAAATTGAAACTCCAACCTTTGGTGGGTTGTATGTTTCCACTGATTCCCAGCGTCTGATTGAATTTATAATCATATTCCAATTTTGATTCGTTGAATTCTCCATAACCGAAACCGATACTGTAGTTCATGGATAAACTCCAGGGAGTTTCCGTGATGAGGTATCCGTCGTAGTCGAAAGCCCCTTCATCTTCCTTCGAAGAAGAACGGAGGGATTTTTTTTCCGTGACTCCACCCGTATTCATTCCATCGGGAACTTCATTAACTTCCCCCTCATCTTCGGTTTTTTCTTCAGGTTCTCCCTCTTCCTTTTTTCCAAACCATTTTTTGAAAGTTCCATTGTTAAAAGTATAAGAAAGAGAGGTACTCGTCCCTCGGAACCGACCGATTCCTTTTCCTGCTTCCCAACGGGTTGTGTTTACTCTCTGTTTATTCTTGTCATAAGTATAAACATCAAAAGCGCCGGATAAACTGAGGGTATAAGATTTGGAAAATTTCATACGGAGGGAAGCCGATATATCAGACCATTTGAATTGTTCGGCCAGGAAGTTGTATCCCGAACTCAATCTCAGGTTATCGATCAGGCTTATTTTTTTGATTCCGGTTGAGTCTGAGTCGGATTTGATTTTCATTTCCAGGTTGTTCTCAACGCCGAAACTCATTGTCCCGGATCTTCCTCCGCTAGAGGGTGGATATAGCCCGTATTGGAATGGAGTATATCTGGTTTGGTGTTCTATTCCATCCCGGTCTATGTAAGTTTTATCTACAAAAGAGCCGTATTTGGGGTCTGAAAAATCGGGTGCTGCGGAGAAACTGACGTTAGGTGTAAACACGTGGCGAATCACTTGTACTTTGTCTCCGAATATTTTCCAGGGAGTGAAAAATCCGTACAATTTGGTATTCATACTGACTGACATGGAGTAATTATAGGAACGATAAAATCCATAAGTAGTATCGACAGGAGTCAATCCGTTCTTAATGGGATCATAATCCTGCGTGACTTCGTTGGTGTACCAACGTTCGTTGTAGTTGAAAGATGGCGTAATGTTGATGTAATCCAACAAATTGAAAGTGGCGCTGACAGGAATTGAATGGCTCATTCCATTTTTCCAATCTTTGACGAGGTTAGAAGAGAATAATTTATCTTCTTTGGTGGAAATACTGTTGTCTAACCTTCCCTGATAACTCATGGCTATTTTCTCATACCATCGCTGTTCGCCGATTTGATTTTTCCTTTTGAAAGGATATATCTGCCGCATTGAGATACTCAAAGTAGGCAGGGTTACCGAAACCGTGGAGTCCTGGCTTCGTTGATTGATCGTCATGTTGGCGTTCAGACTGAAAGGACTATCAGGAAATGTCTGACTGATATTGACACTGGAGGATTTGACGTTTTGCGTATAATTTCCAGAGTAAATGCTGTTTACCTGGTTCCTGTCATATGAACTGGTGGAAAAATTCACATTGGCGGAAATAGTCCGGTACGGATTGGCTTTAGGATCCTGGGAATGATTCACGTTCAATGTAAAATCTTTTGTTTTGCTGTAATCCGGAGAATCTTCATCTCCCAATATAGTTACCAGATAGCCGATATTAAAACTTCCGGAGAATTTGTATCTTTTTCTGTAGGTGGAACGGGCGTTGATTCCCCATGAACCTTTGGTATAGATTTCTCCGGTCAATGCCAGATCCATATAATCGTTGAAGGCAAAATAATATCCTCCGTCACGCAAACAAAAGCCACGCGCCATTTCATCTCCGTAGGTCGGCATAATGATTCCGGAAGAAT
>JAVBSK010000082.1:0-3781 GCA_031556755.1 Bacteroidales bacterium
TATTTTTTATTAAGGTGTATTTTCACTTTCAATCAATTTTGACAAAACTCCATTCAGTTGTATCGGACGATTTTTCATCGTCTTTACCACGTTTCCTCCTTCTTCAGACAAAGAAAAAATCATTTTCCGCTTGTCCTCCTGACCCATTTCACGAACAATCCATCCTTTGGATTCTACCGATGTGATAATTTTGGAAACTCTGGGATTGGAGAGGCCTATGAATTCCGCAATCTCATGAGCAGAACGTGACTTACCATCTTTCATGCAGCACAATAACATCGCCTCATTAATTGTCATCCGAAATTTCTCGGCAAACTCCTTTTCAAAGAGATACAAGTCTTTATAAACATCTTTTATTTTACAAATCAATTCCATTATAAATATTTTCTATTAGAAATTATTTTGCAAAGGAAATATTATTTTTACATAAATGCAAGATTTTTTCAAATTTGTTTCCATATACAAACAAAAAAACTATTTTTGAGGTCATGAATAACAATAGCAGGCACAATAGACGGACAAACGCATGGAGATGGATTCCCAGTTTGTATTTCACAGAAGGATTACCCTACACATTAGTAGTGACCACCTCCGTCATTTTATACAAGAAGCTAGAAATATCCAATGCAGATATCGCCTACTATACCGGATGGTTATATTTTCCGTGGGTCATCAAACCTTTGTGGAGTCCTTTCATTGATTTATTCAAAACAAAACGCTGGTGGATTGTCCTGATGCAGTTGCTGATGGGCTCCTGCATGGCCGGAGTCGCATTCCTGATTCCTACAAGTTTCTTTTTTCAGGCGACACTGGCCATTTTATGGTTAGCAGCTTTCAGTTCCGCGACACACGACATCGCCGCCGACGGGTTTTACATGCTTGGTTTGATGAAAGAACAACAAGCCTTCTTCATCGGAATAAGAAATACCTCCTACCGCTTAGCTATGATTTTCGGCCAGGGAATATTGGTCATTCTGGCCGGATATATGGAGAAAAAAACCGGAAATATTCCATTTTCATGGTCAATAGCCTTCTTTATTTCCGCCGGCATCCTGGTTTTAAGTGGAATATATCATCAATATATGCTACCTAAACCTCAATCAGATATGGCAATTCACTCACAATCATTTACTAAGATTTATAGTGGATTCAAGGAAACATTTTTAACTTTTTTCAAAAAAGAAGGAATCTTAATCGCTCTCTTTTTCATATTGACCTACAGGCTCGCCGAATCACAACTGGTGAAGATAGCTCCTCCTTTCTTATTGGACAAACAAGCCTCTGGCGGACTCGGTATTGATACGGAAACATACGGTTTCATTTACGGAATACTCGGCCTGATTGCTCTGCTGCTCGGAGGAATCCTCGGAGGTGTCGCCATATCGAAAAATGGTTTGAAGAAATGGATCTGGCCAATGGCGATGGCGCTCTCCTTACCCAATCTGGTTTACGTGTATTTATCTTATGCACTGCCTTCAAATATTTATATTACGGGATTTTGTGTAGCTGTAGAACAATTCGGATACGGTTTTGGGTTTACTTCTTTCACCATGTATCTGATGATCTTTTCGGAAGGAAAATATAAAACTTCCCATTTTGCATTCTGTACGGGTTTAATGGCTGCCGGCATGATGTTGCCGGGAATGGCTTCAGGTTGGATACAGGAACAAATCGGCTATCAACATTTCTTCCTCTGGGTAATACTTTGTACGATTCCTGGATTTATCGCCACCGGGTTGGTAAAGAAGAAATTAAAAGACGGACAGTGAGCAGGAATATCCTTACAAGTCAAAAAGTCAGTTATGACCCTGTGAGACAATATGTCATCCTGTATTCCATCGGAGAAATCCCGAATTTTCTTTTGAACGCGGTTGAAAAATGCGAATGATGTTCATATCCTATGCTGTGGCTTATTTCCTGAATGCTCATTTCACTATCAAGCAACAAGTGACAAGCCCTTTCCATTCTATACTCAAATAAATAACCGAACACTGTAATACCAAATAAAGATTTGAATCCGTTTTTTAGCTTACATTCATTTGTTCCGACCATCAAAGCCAGGATTCGTAATGAGGGAGGATTTACATATTCTTTTTCTATAATCTCCTTTACCTGAGTAAACAAATCATGGTCTTTGGTCGAATAACAAGAACAACAAAAGCAACGGATATCATCCTTTTGTTTGTTTTTACATAAAAACAGTGAAAGTATTTCCCTGATTTTTGCATCAATATACATGATTTCGGAATTTCCATCGACAAATGAATGAAAAATTTCATTGAAAGCCATCGCTATTTTAGGACAGAACGCCTTGTTTTCCTTGAATACCTTGAACTGCCTATTCGTCAAATACTTTCCGGAAATACATTTCAACAGTTCGGGATATTGTCCGGAAAATTCTTCCATATATTTTTCCGAAAGCATTATTTCACACATCCGGAATGATTTGTTTCCCGAAAAACAAATAGAATTCAAGCCTTCAAACAACAAGATATTAGCATTTCCTTCCGACCAGAACTCTTGATAACCAAAGGGTCCATAAAGAGAAGCGACACTTCCCTTCATGAGTGCACAAAAAGAAATATTATCATACCTTTCTGATTGTAAATACAATTTTATACTATCATGACACAAAACATTAGTGTCCGTAACACAAAAAAGAGATGTACGTATTTCAGAGAAAGAAGCTTTAACACAAGAATTATCTATCTGATATTTGTGCTTCTTCAGTTTATTTCCTTTCGAAAAAGAACGTAACGGAAGTTCAACCATCATTTCTTTTAAATCCGGACTAAGCACTCGAACTATCATTGAAAAAATCCTTTATATTTAAGAACCTGATTAACATTTATCATAAAACTTTTCTTGAGATAATTTATGCAATGCAAAAATACAACTTCGCAAGAACGCTTACAATCACAAAAAATAGGGAAATTAATGACTACTGCTTACCGTATCTTTTGTTATTCAAATAATTTTTCCATAAGTAAAAAATACATAATCCGAAATTTCTTCTCATAATCTTATCTTTCTTATTCGAACTCCTAGCAACTTAATCTAACGTGATTATATCAAGTTCACATGAATCTAATCAAATATAACAATATGTATCAACAAATTACAAACTATTAATTATTAACTATCAATTGTCAACTTTTCTAACCCATCTAATCCCAAAGAAAAACTTCCTGATTTTTTAAAAATCCTTTTCTTTAAAATTATAATCCTTTTAGAGTAAGCGAACACAACTACACAGGAAGTACCTTTGTCGTTTATTTTATCAATAGTAAACAATTTAATAACAGTAGTATGAGTAAAAAAGGTATATTTTACGGCTCATCTTCCGGCAATACTCAAAATGCTGCCGGATTAATAGCCAAAGGGTTGGAAATCGATAGAAGCGATATAATCGACATTGCTAAAGCAAGCCCTGAGCAAATTTTGAACTATGATATCCTGATTCTGGGATCCTCCACCTGGGGTATCGGTGATTTACAGGACGATTGGGATGGATTTATCAACACATTCGAAAAAATAGATTTGTCCGGCAAAAAAGTGGCGGTATTCGGGACAGGCGATTCATCCTCCTATTCCGATACATTTTGTGATGCAGTGGGAATTATTGCGGAAACTGCGGTAAAAGCCGGAGCAACACTTATTGGGAATAATACCGACTCTTCCGGTTATTCTTTCGATAATTCAAAAGCTGTTAGAAACGGAGTTTTTTGCGGATTACTCCTGGACGAAGACAATGAATCCGATAAAACGGGAGAACGCATCA
>JAVBSK010000305.1:0-11050 GCA_031556755.1 Bacteroidales bacterium
TCTGGCAGGAAAACTACGACGTCCGGCAGGAGGGTATTCACAACATGCAAATCCTGATGTCTCCTTACCCCAAAGGGGAATATGTCCTCAATATGTGGTTCGATGGGTATTTAGTCGGTGAAAAGGTGATTAAGAAATAAAGGCAAAAAAATATAGACGTTTTGTATAACTGAACTTTTTCAAAATTAAATTAAACAGAATAATGATGAAATATAAAATATTATTTTTATTATCCGGCTTGGTGTTTTCCCAATTACAAGCACAAGAATCCTTGATTGAAGATACGCTTCGGCAATCTGCTCCACCGAACACACAGCCCTCCATAGAAAACATGCTTCGGCAATTTGCTCTGCAACCTGTAGAACCAACAACTGCTTCATTGGGCAGATACGGCGAATACCGAATGAATTATTCCAGCGGCTTGCCAGATATATCTATTCCGCTTTATGAAATCAATAGTGGAGATCTGACCGTACCAATTGTATTACGTTATCAAGGAGGTGGAATTAAAATCCAACAAGAAGCCACTTGGGTGGGTTTGGGTTGGGACTTGTTCTATGGTGGACAGGTTACACGTGTAGTACAGGGGTTTCCTGATGAAAAAGAACCTAGTAAAACTAATAGACCTACTGCAAGCGAAATACAAACATACTTAGAAACGCATGCCAATAAGGCATACGACACCTATCTTAACAATATGGCCAGCGGGTTACATGCCTCTTATTCCTACATGCCCGATGAATATTATTATAATGTAGGTATGGAAAACGGCAAATTTATCGGCAAGGACGTAGAAGCATTAGTGCCTCACAAATCTGTAAAAATAAATCAGCATACAACAGGATGGAATATTACCAATTCGGAAGGAATCAAATATACTTTCAAGGCGAATGAAACTACGGATAATAATTTGCAATATTATCTACCTTACACATCTGCATGGCAAATAGACAAGATTACTTCTCCAAGCAATCATACAATCACGTACGAGTATCAGGCAGACGGAACGTATATAAATAAACATCGAATTTGTTACGACGGATATAATTACCAACACTACAACCACAATTTCCATCCTTTCGCACCTATCTATAACCATCCGATAAATATGGGATTAAAAGAATCATTTACCATAATGGAAGTTACATGTAAAAAACCTCAATTTATTTATTTTGCCGGCGGAAGAGTAAAATTCGTATTGTCTTCACGCGATGATATTCATTATTCTAACTCGTTGAATCACATTCATAAATTAGAAGCTATAATTGTTGAAAAGCTAAAAACAGACGGGACTTATGAAACACTCAAATATTTTCAATTCAATTATTTTTACAAAAAAAAGCGACTGTTTTTGAAAAGTATTAGTCAAAAATCAATCTTGGATAATACACAGCGACTGATTGCCCGATTTGAATATGATGCAATGGATTTACCCGAAAAAGACAGTTATGCATACGACTATTGCGGTTATTATAATCGCAATAATAAAAACACCCCCATACCATCCTACCACATAGTTACATCTTATGGTAACATTTCATTCGGAGGTGCCGATAAAAATGTAGTAGAGTCATATACAAAGGCGGGCACCCTTGTTTCAATTGAATATCCTACAAAAGGTAAAACGAGGTTCGTTTGGGAAAATCATCGCTATGGTGCAGAACAACCGGTATCAGAAAAACTATACAGCAAGTTAAAGCACGTTTCTATAGGGGGAGGGTGTCCGGAATTAGATTGCAAAATTCCCCCCACTCCCACAAAAGACGATCCTCCATGTACAGGACAGGGTTGGGAATTAATGTTTATCAATCATGTAGATCAGGATGTATTATTTTACGGAACAATTACCAGACATAACCCTGGACCTCTGGATTTTCAGCATCAGAAATATGACAAAGGAAATGTTATTTTGGTGGATCGGACGACCCAAGATACTTTATTGAATAAATATATTAGCCAAAATGGGACAGTTATTAACGAAGTAATTTATTTGAGAAAAAATCATCAATATTACGCAAAGGCATCTACCAATTGTTATAATGTGGGTGCAAGTTTATCTTTCACTTATAACGAATATAATCCGGACGATACTGATAAGTATAATTATCCTTATGCAGGATTACGTCTAAAAGAAATAAATAATCACGATAAAAACGGACAACAAATTGAAAAACAGAAATTTACCTATGTAGATCCAAACTTCCCAGATAAATCAAGTGGGTACATCACCAATACGGCAGAAGTATTGATGCATAAAAGAATAAAATCGGCAAAAGGTATATCTTATAATACTGGTACAACGTTGGGCGGTTGTGTATATCTTTTGACGGAGACTAACTTGTATTATGATAATCCAATTACAGGAATATATGGGAACAATATTAATTATCAATATGTACAGGTACAAAAACAAAGTTTGGACGGAAGAAACAACGGCAGGATCGAATACGAATTTAAAAAACACATGGATGAATATTTTATTCCTGATTTACCTTTAATTTCCAATGCTCACTTGCGCGGACAGCTACTCAAACAACGCGTTTATAATTCCGATAACGATTTATTGGAACTAACGGTAAATCATTACATGGATCATCCTGCAATTAAAAATGAGAGTAGAGGATTCAAACTCAAAGAAGGTACGTATTTTAATGATACTTGGATTTGTAGTTCAGGAACAGATGATAATTTTTTAACAGTAAAATACAGGTATGTACCATATGATTACATTGTTCGCTCCAATTGGTGTAAATTAGACAGTACTCACAGCTACAGCTACCTGGGAAGTAATATTATTGAGCAAAAAACCGAGTATGTATACAACAATCTGGTTAATTGTCAACCCACCAAAATAACAACCTGCTTGGAGGATGGCAAGAAGAAAATAACCAATCTTACTTATCCGCTCCAAATAACCAAAGATATTCCGTTTGAAACAAAGGAAGAATATATAGACAGTAAACTTGTTTTCAAACAAACTAATAAATATACCAAGATACCGCTTACATTAAAACCTATAATAAGTTCTTATATGATTTCCCTTGACAGTATACTTATAAAATACGGCACGGGAGAGGAAAGAACGGAAATAAAAGTAAAACGAGACATAAAAAACAATATTATCGAGTATGCTAACAACAACAATACTCCGATTGTATATCTCTGGGGCTATAATTTTCAATATCCCATTGCGGAAATCAAAAATGCTACTTATGATCAGGTTGTTTCAAAGATAGTTAATGGACAATCTACGATTGATGCCATTGGAAGTAAAAATGATCTTTCGGCAGCCGATTCTCTTTTGATCAACAGCTTGAGATCCTCCTTGCCTGAAGCATCAATCACAACCTACACCCATCAAACACTGGTTGGAATCGAATCAAAAATCGACCCCAATGGAAAAATAACGACCTATCATTACGATGGTTTTAATCGCCTACAATACATCAAAGACCACAACGGAAAAATTATTGAAGATTATAATTACCATTATCAAAATCAATAAGCCATGCAAAAAACAATCAAAATAAAAACGCTGTGCCTCTGTGTCTCTGTGTGCAGTCTTTCAATAACTCAACTGTACGCCCAGTCACAAGACCGGAATTACATCCGCACCCGCACCATGACTAACGAATCGGGAACAGAATTTATCGAATCCATCCAATACTTCGACGGCTTGGGTCGCCCGGTGCAAACCATACAAAGAGGAATTACTCCCGGCAGATCCGATTTGGTCAGCACATTGGAATACGCTAGTTTCGGACGTGAACACCGGCAATGGCTTCCGGGCGTGAAGCCAGGAAACGGAGGCGCTTTCGTCCCGATTGAAACCGCTAAAGCCGCTTCGATTACAACGAACCTGACCGATGCGTATGCGTATAGTGAAACGGTTTATGAGCCTTCCCCACTGAACCGGATTACCGCCCAGTTCGGACCCGGAAAAGACTGGCATACAAACGGGAAAGCCGTACGAACTGATTTCCTGACCAATACCGCTTCGGGAGAATTAAGTTGTGTTTTATATAAAGTGACTGCCGACGATAAATTACAAAAACAGGGGAATTACGAGCAGAACCAATTGTATGTTACCAAAACAACGGATGAGGACGGAAAATACGGTTACGAATTCAAGAACAAACTGGGACAAGTGGTGTTGACCCGGCAAATGTCCGGTAATGACCAATTCAGTACCTATTACGTCTACGACGATTTTGGAAATCTTCGTTTTATGATTCCACCGAAAGCCGCCGACGTACTGACTGCTAACGGAATATTAGCGGTTGCGCCGGGCAATGCATTGGACTTGTTGTGTTATGTTTACAAATACGACCACCGCAACCGTTGTGTAGAAAAGAAGCTGCCCGGAACACATTGGATTTATTATGTGTATGACAAAGCCGACCGGTTGGTTTTCTCCCAGGACGGTGTGCAGCGCGCACAAAAATTGTGGACTTTTTACAAATACGATGTATTCGGGCGACAAATTATTTCAGGTATTCATTGGCAGAATATCGGTCGTCCGGGAATGCAAAACATATATGTCAATAGTTTGCAGACGGAATCGCCTCTTGAACAGGGCGGATACACCAATGACCGCGAACCTAAGAACCCGTATCAATTGCTCACTATCAGTTATTATGACAATTACAACTTCCTGAATACCTGCCCTCCATCCGTAAAAGATACGTTGACTTACGTGGAACAAGGTGGTTACGGGAAAAAATATACAAACAATCCGGACGGAATCGACCTTTCCGCCAAAGGCTTGCTGACCGGACAGGCGATTTATGCCTCTGAAAGGGGAAGTCCCGCGGTTTATACCGCATTCTATTATGACGATAAAAACAGGATTGTGCAAACCCTCTCGACCAACCGTTTGGGCGGTTACGAGAAAGAATATGCCGCTTATTCCTTTTCTGGCGCTTGCACCGGTAAGAAGCAGATTCATTCGGCGCCGGGTAAAAATGCCATCATGCAACGTTCTTCTTTTTACTACGACCACGCTATGCGGTTGACAGGGCAACAGACTTATATCAACGGAGCCCTTGTTGAAAATATTTCTCTCACATACACTTCATTGGGACGGTTAAAGAAAAAACAATACAACGGCACTACCGTTTACGACCAATATGCCTACAACATCAGGGGTTGGTTAAAGAAAACGGAAAGCGAAAACGCTATCTATACGCTCTATTACAAAGACAAATTCAAGGAAAATACCTTGTGCTACAATGGTAATATTTCGGCAACCGATTACATTTCCAAAAAGGGAGGAATGCTGGAGTTGAGTTATATTTACATTTATGACCATTTAAACCGCTTAGTTCGCGGTCACGACGGAACATTCCCGGATCATACCAACACCTACAGCGAACAAATGAGTTACGACAAAAACGGGAATGTGTTGACCCTGACCCGGCGGGGAAAATACGACGATGGAACCGTCGGTTTGATTGACGATTTGTCGCTCAAGGTTCTTGGCAACCGGTTGAAAGGGGTGAACGATGTAAGCAACGGTTATTCGCTACGGAACAACATGATTGATTTCAAAGACAGGAAATTCGGTCCCGGCGTGAACAACGAGTACGAGTATGATGCCAACGGAAACATGACCACCGACTATAATAAATCTATCAGCCGGATCGGTTACAATTTCCAAAACCAACCGGTGCGTGTACAATTCGGCAACGCCAATTTGATTGAATACGGATATGATGCGGCGGGCGTAAAACACCGGGCGAAATACACCACGGCGCGCCAGGGGTTGTCGGTTGCGTTGGGCAACACGCTGGAACTCGCGTCATCAGACGTTCTCTATGTCGATTCCACCACCTATTGCGGAAACATCATTTACCGCAACGGGCAGTTGGACAAAATATTAACCTCAGACGGCTTTGTCCGCATGGAAAATAATGGTAATTTAGTACCGTATTATTTTCACAAAGACCATCTGGGCAATGTGGTTAGCGTGGTCGATCAACACGCCAACATCATGGAACACACGCTGTATTATCCTTTCGGGACGCTGATAGCGGAAAACAGCGCGAGCTTCCAACCCTACAAATACAACGCCAAAGAGTTGGAACGTATGCATGGTCTGAATTGGTACGACTACCATGCCCGCCAAAAAATGGCAGATCTCCCGGGATTCACCACCATGGATCCGTTGTGTGAGAAGTATTATTCGATTAGTCCGTATGCTTATTGTGCGAATAATCCGGTGAATTTTATTGACCCAAATGGGATGGATATTTATATGTTGCGTGATGATGGAACAATGATATTGGCATTGAAAAATGATGATAAGTATGATCAACTATATGCCATAAAAAGAGATGAAGGCGATCATTTAACAATGGTAGGTGACCCTCTTAAAGTGAATGATAAAAGTTTATTGCCTCAATTACAAGGAAAAGGAGGAACTGCTGAAACTTCAAATTCTGCGGATGCATTTGGAGTCTTCAAATTTGCAGCAGATAATTCCACTCCTGAATGGAGTTTAAAAGGATACGATACAGAAGGCGGAGGTACTGGTTTCTTACTGTCTACTTCTTATGATCCAGAGAGAGTTAGTAGTGGAGATGGTAGTTATGATTCTTCCAATTTGCTTTTTAGTTTGCATAGTCATCCTGCAGGTAAAGACAATCTTGGGCCTTCCGGCAGCTTAACAAAAGCTCCTAATAGCGATAATTATTATCCTGGTAATATGGGTGGAGACTTATATAATATGATTGGTAATTTTAACAAAAATCCTAATACGAAGCATTATATCTATCATACAGGAACTAATAGTTTGATTTATTATGATCATCTAACATCTGTAAATAAAAGGACTCAGAATGAGCGAGGGCGTAGTATGGGAGTTATGAATTCAGCAAGCCAAATGCGCAGGAAAGTAATTGGTCGTTAATAAAGACAAAATATTTATTAGATTTATGAAAATGAAATATATTATAATGATTCTGTTTGTCCTTTTATTTGGAAGTTGTGCAGAAAACGAAAGACAACCTCTTACTCCTGCATTACCTCCTTTTAAAACCGCTTTAGAGTTGGCTATAACAGAGCTAATTGATTCATTGAAAAATGAAATCGGAGAAAATAAATTGTTATCAATAGAGTTTTATCATCCTGATTCCCATACTGATTATCGTAATCGGCGAGGTGGAGAAATGAGTATATATGTATTGGATGGTTATGCAAGTGCTAATATAGATGGATATGCAAAGATAGATAGTGTCACAATAGCTATTTATAATCTGAAGGATGACATCTTCGAATTAGTAAATAAAAACGAAATTACTTTTTTTACTGATACAATATTAGGGTTTAAAGATGTTTGTACCTTAGACCTTACAGGTAAAAAACAATTCTTTTATAAAATTTCTACAGAAGATAGTATTAGAAGAGTTGCGTATTCTATGGATTTTTCATACTTAAAAGCTATTAGAATACTACCAAGATGCCGAGGAGATATATCTTTTACGCCCCCTGAAGAATTTTGGTTTCATCAAGATAGTCTTCAAGCAGAAGAAAATCTTAAATACTATCAAAACGAAGTTAAGTATTATAGGGATAAAAGACCTATATGAATTTGTAATTTTTTATTCAGCAAGGTTATGTTTTCGTAGTACGAAAACCCCTTGAAACATAGTTTAAATCCCGGTGGTCGACGAAAGTCAACAAAATACAATTGACACAAAAATATGGTTTTATGATGGTTGATCAACAGAATAGAAAAGGTTCTCAATATGAGGATAATAACCTGAAATATATCCTGACTGGCGAAAGCTATTTGGCTCCAAACGGCGCCGACGGTTTTGATTACCATTCTTATCTCCGTGACCATTTGGGAAGTGTTCGTTTGGATTTCCCGACCCAACAGATTCGGTATAATGATTTTGCGTTGCATTATTTCCCGTTTGGGATGGAATACAAGTTATACGAGGGAACGATGTACGGCAGTTCAAGCACGGATCGTTTCAACGGAAAGGAAGATAAACCGATGTTCGGGCAGAATTTCTTGGATTATGTCGCCCGGCAGTATAATTCGCTAGGACGGTTTATGTCGATTGACCCGCTTTGTGAGAAGTATTATTCGATTAGTCCGTATGCTTATTGTCTAAACAACCCCGTAAAATACGTTGACCCGACGGGAAAAGATGTTTGGGTAAAACACCTTGAGGATGGGACTTATGAAGTAGTTGGAGGAACAGCTAATGATGATTTGAATATCTACACTGTAGATGCAAAAGGTAATCGGACAGATAATACTATTGGCCAAACTTTGACTGCTTATTCTTTTCACGGTGAAGATGGCGTAGCTATTAATGGCGCAATAATTAATCCTTTAGATAATTCTGGCGCAGATTTTTTAAATAATGAAATCATTGGAGCTAATCTAAGTTTAACAGAGTATATGCCTAACGCAACAGGAGGTCAACCATTAGATTTTAAGCGACGAGGAATTGAAGGAGTGGCAGAAGACCAACAGGTTCAATATATGTATCGCGGTATGCCATTAAATGATGTTCCTAATATTGTCGGAAATGATGGTCAGGGAACAGCCGTTTATGGTTCTGCAAGGGATGTTGGGAATGTAGCAGCAGGTTATGTTGCTGGCAGCAATGGTTTAACATGGCAAGAAGCACGTGCAGGTTTTGTTGCTTTGGAAACATTGCAGCATATGCCTACTTTGAAAGTATGGAGAGAAGGTCAGCCTACCCAGCGTGCAGAACGAGTTGGTTGGGGTAGTGGCAACGCTACTTATTGGATGAACAAGACACGAAGAAGATAGCTAACACATTCTGATTATGAGTATTGGATGTTTTGATTATATAATCTTTATTGTTTTTATTGTTTTGAACATTGTCTTTTGGAAAAAAGATATTACTTCCTGTTTGGCTTATGGCATAGTTATCTTGCTCTTTGGTATTATTTTACCAGTTGTATCCTCTTTTATAGATATTAGGATATACACATCAGGCAAAACGATTGTGGATAATTTTGAGTTGTTGCATAATTATTTAAAGTTTCCACTGTACTGGGGAGTAGGTTTGTTTCAATTATTAATATTAAGGTTCAAATAGATATCAGCAAGTTTGTGTTTCGGTCTGCCTGAAACTCTTGAATAATTGAATCTCAGTTAATCGGCGTTTCCATAACGCCGACGTATTGAAAAGGTCGTTTGTAATTACATATTTCTAAAATGCAGAACGGGATATTGCAACTATTATTCAAAAATGATAATATGACAACGAATGATAACAAATCCATCAGCCAAAAAGGCTTTGTCCGCATGGAAAATAATGGTAATTTAGTACCGTATTATTTTCACAAAGACCATCTGGGCAATGTGGTTAGCGTGGTCGATCAACACGCCAACATCATGGAACACACGCTGTATTATCCTTTCGGGACTCGCTCCCGATGCAGATAATTATATGCCTTTACTTTACACTATTTTGTCATGGATTACCGTTTACTTAAACCCTATCATAAAATCCACAAGGCTCGTATCCGGTGAAATTTCCAGTCTTTTTCTTAACCGGTTACGGCCTCTTTCGACGCCTTTTACTGTGATATTCATCAGATTGGCAATCTCTTTGGTAGTCATATTGAGGCGAAGTAAAGCACAAAATTTTAAGTCGGTCGAAGTTAAATCAGGATATTTCAATTTCAGATTACGGAAGAAGTTTTCATGAATCCGGTCGAAATTACTTTGGAAAATCACCCAATCATCTTCCGAATCCAAATGACTGTCAATCATTTTAATTAATTTCTCGTAGTATTTATTAGGATATTGCGTTCCTAATTTTTCTTTTTGTTCGCTCAACTCGTTTTTAATATCAATCAAAATTTCATTTTTTTTAATCGTCAACATCGTTGAACTGGCCAGTTCTTTACTCTTAAAAGTCAGATCGGTTTCCAGTTTTTCATTTTTTAACCGGAGAATTTCTTTTTCCTGCGCTTCGATTTCCGCCTGACGTAATTTTCGTTGCTCCAGTTCAATTCTCGATTTACTTTTTTCTATGTAGAGTTGTATGAAAAAACAAATTCCTACAATCAATCCCAAAGAGAGAATGAAATAAATAAAATAAGCCGTTGATGTTGCATAAAAAGGCGCTTTAATTTCAAAATCGTATCGTACGGAATCAAGTATATTTCCCAAATTATCGGCTGCTTCCGCATGAAAAGTATATTTACCGGGAGACAATTTGTGGTATTCTTTTTTACCGGAAAGAGAAAATGAAGAATAATTTTTGTCTTTACCTTCCAACATACAACGATACTTTATTTCTTTTTCAGGACCTGAAGGATAAACCACGGAAAAGGACAAAGAATGGTATTTATAGGGAACAGAAATTTTTTTAGAAGATTTTATGGGTAAATATTTTACCGTTTCTTTATCACTGAATACGGAAACTCTTTCGATCAACAAATGATTTTTATTTTTAACTTTATATGGCGACGAATCAGCATTCCAGACAGCCACACCATTTTTCATGCAAAAAATAAAAGAAGAATCGGAAAGGGGAGTAACATTTTCATCATTATCAGGTAATTCATAGTGAAATAAAGAAAACGGTATCCGCTGTAAAATTTTGACATCCTGATTATCTATTTTAATTAAAATAAACTCTCCCGGCCTTACCAGCCAGTATATATCGTTTCCTGCAGGAATGGATTTTTGAATATCTTTATAATCCGCCAACTTTTCATTCAGTAAATCATAAGGTTTGATACTGTCTGTCAAATCATCGAAGGTATAAAAATTAACCTTGTCATTGCATACGATTCTCCCCTTGAATTTGAACAAATGAATCTGTTCATTTTTCGAATCTGTTCTCAATGAAGAAAAAACACGAACGGAATCAACGCTTTTTAAATCGGGACTCAATGTTATTTTAAATAATTCAGGAGTATAAAAATGACTTGCCCAGATGTTCCCCTGAGGGTCTATTTCCAAAGAACGAAAAGGTTGTGTGAAATTTTTGATGGTATGACTGAAAACCCAATTTCCAGATACATCTTTTTTATACAAAACCAAGTG
>JAVBSK010000146.1:0-8303 GCA_031556755.1 Bacteroidales bacterium
CTATTTATAACTGAATTTAATGTAATTCCTTTGCTTGTGATAAAATTGAGCGCTGCTACATAATTCGGATCTGTTTCGGGCAGGTCACGCAGAAAATTTTGCAACTGATCCTGATTGAATCCGATTTCATTGTCTGAAAACACACCCATCAGGTTCCGTTCATTGGCGGAAGGCGCATAAAAATTCTTAGCATGAGAATCACAGAAAGTTTCGAATTCCGGACCGAGGATCGTAACATAATTTCCTTTTGTTTTTCCGGCGGGATAAGGATTATTGAAGCGTTGGAAAAATCCTCCGCCACTACCTTTGTCACTGAGTCCGCGACGAGTATAGGAGAATGGTTCGAACGACTTGTTGTTATATTGCGTGATGGGTAAATTCTCGGGAGTGATGAAGTTTCCGGCGCCGTTATATCCTAGATTTTTCATCAAATCATACGCCCAATCCGCTTTATCCGCTGGAGTATTAATGGTCGTAACCGCTTTATTGATTCCTGCATATCCGTCAGGATCAATCAGCCACCAGCGTCCGTCTATCTTTTTCACGTAGAAAAATCCAGTGGAATCCGTTCTGATTTTATAATTACTTCCATATTTATTTTCAACATCAATGGCATTCTCATCTTTTTTGAAATCGGGAATCAAGGAAACAACCTGAGCGTTTCTGGTATATTTGGCTGTCGCCGATTTCCATAATTTAAGTTCAACGGTCGTAGCTCCTCCGCTTCCTCCTTCTTGTTTTTCGAAAGTAAGAGTATAAGTTTGAGTGCTTCCGTTCAATGCTGTCACGGTAATTGTCGCCTTGCGTTCTTCCGGTTCACCTTCAATTCCTTGCGCCTGTTCTATTTGCACAGAAGCGCCGTTTCGTTTCGGGATGGCGTTAATGACGGGAGTTTCGGTCGCCGTTGAAGGCAATTGATAGGTATAATCTGTCCGGTACTCGTCAAAATCCGATAAGAGGATGAAATTTCCATTCCCTTCTTTGTCGATGGAAATCGAAGACAAACGCGCATTGGTTGAAACGGGAGTTACAGCCAGATGAGGTTTATTGGAAGCGCTTTCTTTAGAGATGAAATACATATCGCTGGAACCTTGTCCTCCCGTATTTTTTGATTCATAAATCAAAATGGTAAAGATCAATTCTCCTTTTTGCTTTTTATCTTTGATAAAATCAGTCAGATCCCATTCCCAATATACATCTGTCACGATGGTGGAACGGGAAACCGAAGCAATATCTTTCCTGGCGCTCTCAAGAGATTGCACAAAAGCCGTAAATTGAGGATTATGTGTCGTAGTAGGTGTCGGAACCGTATAAGGAGTAAGCGTCGCTTCCGTCCACGACCATTCCGGTAATTCAGCGGCCATCAATTGTCGTACAATATCATAATAAACTAAGTTGCTGCCGGAACGTTCTTCATTAAAATACAGGCGAAACAACACATCTCCAGTGATATCTCCGGACAAAGAGGAAATATCGAATTTAAAAACTGCATACCGGTTATAGAGCGGCTCTTCAGTACCTCTCCTGACAAGTAGATTTTGTGTTGTTCCCGTAGTGGGTATGGTTTGCAAACGTTGCACCAATGCATCATCCGTCGGAGTCAGTATAATGTCTTCCGCACGAACGGCAAACGTTGATAAAATGAATAAAAGAAGTAATATTTTTTTCATACGATAATTTTATATTTTTTTATTAAGGTGTATGGAACGCTGCATGTAAATAAATTATCATCACCTTGTGACATAAATAATTGATTTACATGCTCTGTTTCATGTGCATTAATTATTTAGGGTGCAAAGTCCAAAGCGCTGGTATTGTTCACACAGAGGAGATCCGAGAAACAGATCGTGCACCTTGGACTTTTTCATCATGCACCAATATTATTTGTAAACATCATGTTGCGGAAAGTTCTGCGCACCCATCTGATCTATTTCGCTCTGCGGAATCGGCCAGTTTTCATATCCGTCTTTGAAATAGAAACGCCTGTTGGCAGCAGCAGCAGGCGCTGCGTAATTTTTATAATAGGAAGTCGGGACGTTCACTCCTTTGTTGCGACCGGCTCCGGCGGCATTGGTTGTATATTCTCCGCCGTAATTCCTGACTTGTTCAGCCAGTTTCCCGATTCGTTTCAGGAAAGCGAAACGATGTCCTTCCATACACAATTCGCGGGCATGTTCGTCCATGATCATTTGCAGGCTGATATCTCTGGTTTCTTCTGCATTTCCGGCGCGCATCCACGTTTTGTTGTAATATTCTTTAGCCTTAGTCTGATTACCGTCATTCATATACGCTTCGGCGGCCAGAAGATATGTTTCAGCCAGGCGATACAAGATAACGTCCTTGAAACTATTGGTTTGACTGGGCGTCAAGGCAGTCCATTTGTCAACAAACTTGGTGCATTGCGGATGGAAATTTTCCCAGTATTGCGATGCATTCGCAGGAAATATAGTGTCACCCAACGCTTTCCCTACAGGAAGTTTATCAGTCAATTCATAGGTGAAATAATGGCGGAAAAATTGTTGGAAACGTTTGTCTTTTACCTTATCGGTATAGAGACTGAACAGATAATTGTTCGGCATCAGACGTCCCCAACCATATCCTCCCAAGGCTAAATCTTCATAACCCATGATCAAACGGTATTGAGCGACCGTAATAATACCCAAGCGATGTCCCACGAATTTACCGTCGTTGGTAACACTTCCTCCTCCTCCGATATCGTTTTTGAACTGATAAGTATAAATCGCTTCCTTGTGATTGAGATTAGCGCCTTCAAATACATCTTTGGGATTGGTGAGCAGTTGATATTTTCCGGTTGTAAATATATCCTCGCATTGTTTAATGGCTTCTTTCCAGTCCTGATTCCACATCGCCGCCTTGGCTTTGATCTGTTTGGCTACAGCTTTATTGAAGCGTCCTGATTCCGGAGTATTGTTGCTTATGGGAATTTCCCAGTCCAGGATGGTAATGGCCGTATCCAAATCGCTGTTGATCAGTTTCCACACATCCTGAGTAGCAGCAGGAGTATAGACTGTCTTATCCAGATTTTCGTAAGTAGTCGGTTCCGTTGTCAGGAAGATCTTTCCGAATTTGATCATCAACCAATAGTAAGCATGCGCTCTGAACAAGGAGGTTTCTCCTATTATTCTTTCCACCAGGGAATCCCTCTCCATGGTTCTTGCCGCAGCCAGGATTTCATTGGATTTTCCAATGATTTGATATTGTTGCGTCCAAAATTCTTTCACATTCGAGTTCCTGGGATTGAGAGCATCATAATTGGCAAAAGTAGAACCTCCACCAGCGCGGAACCAGTCAATATCCGTTCCGATGTCCAGCATATATGCATATGGGCTTACTTGTTCGTCTTTTTTGAAATAAGAACGATCGATGGCATACAATGCAATAACTGCTCTTTCCAAAGCTTCCGGGTTGGAATATAAAAATTCCCGGGAAACTTCGGTTTTATTTTCTTCCATCAACATATCAGTACAAGAACTTACTGTAATGACAGTGAGAAATAACAAGATAATATATTTGAAATTCTTCATTGTGTGACTTGTATTAAAATTGAACATTCAGGCCAAAAATAAATTGACGGGATTCGGGATAACCATTCACGGGAAGTTCGGGACTGTATGAAAGATAATCTGTCAATGTCCATAAGTTTGTTGCCGTACAATAGAGTCTGAGTCTGTCTACAAAGAATCTTCCGGATAATTTATTGGGTAAAGTATATCCCAATGTCAATGTTCTCAACCGAACATAAGAGCCGTCCTGAAAACCTAAAGCTCCATTATAGGGATCCTGGTTGACGTAGTTCGGGCGGGGATATTCGTTGGAAGGATTTTCCGGCGTCCAGTAATTGACTTTGATTGCATTTAATTTTCCCTGTAAATTTCCACCTTTCAGGTAACTGTTGTTCTTCATCAGCCCCTGAACGGTATAAAGTTCCGCAAAAAGATCAAAACCTTTATAGCTTATAGAAGTACTCAAAGAGCCGACCCAATCGGGTTCCAGGGAACGGGGGATTCTGTCATCATCGGTAACATAACCGTTTCCATCAAGATCTTTCACCCTGACGTTTCCGGGTTTTGCATTTTCCATCACTTGTCTGTCGGCAATTCCGTCACCATCCGTATCAATGGTTTTATCAATAAACTGATCTCCGTCTTTATTATCGCTTGTTTGCCAGATTCCGTCAAAGACAAATCCGTAACTTACATCAATAGGGTAACCTACAAACCAACCGTTGGCAATATCATTCACGGGTTTTCCGTTTTCATCCACTTTATCATTGACTCTGATTATTTCGGATTTGGCGGTAGAAAAAGCAGCGTCTACATGCCAGTTAAAATCTTTTTTCCTGAAAATATCACCTCCTAATGTAAGTTCCCATCCCCTTGTTTGACTTTCCGCCAGGTTGTCCCACATGAAGATATATCCAGATGTGGAAGTAATTGTTTTTTTGACAAGCAAATCACTGGTAGTTGTATTAAAATGCTCGATGGCTCCGATAATTCTGTTGTCAAAAAATCCGAAATCCAATCCTAGATTGAGAGAAGCTGTCGATTCCCATTTCAAATTAGGATTATTCAGTTCATTGGTGGGAGAATAACCAACAACCAAAATATTTTCGTCAAAACGCATGTCATAACCATTAGTCAAGCCTAAAGTCCGGTAAGACGGAATTCCCTTATTCCCTACCAGTCCATAACTTAACCTGAGTTTTAAGTTCTCCACCCATTCTATCGGTTTGATAAATTTTTCTTCAGAAACTCTCCAGGCCAATGCAACGGATGGAAAACTTCCCCATTTATGATTATTGCCGAAAACAGACGAACCGTCCCTGCGAATGGATGCTGTCAATAAATACTTGTCAAACAAAGAATAATTCACCCGTCCGAGGAAAGAAATAAAGGTTTCATCGGAGATAGAGCGAGTAGGTTTCGTTGGCTGTATCGCATCCGGCAAAGTATTCCATTCAAAGAAATCAACAGGGAGTTGACTTCCCGCGATTCCTAAGGTTTTGATTTCGTCTTTTTCTAAACTTTGCACTAAGGTTAAAGTAAGTTTATGATGAGTAGCAAATTTCTTTTCATAGGAAAGAATATTTTCCAACAATAAATTATTGAAATAGGTATTTTTCAAAGATCCGGAATTCGGACTTTTTCCCGGAGCGTATTCGGAGTCTTTAAATACTCCTGTTTCCGTAAACCTCGTCCGGTAAGCTAAATTCAATTTATAGTTGAAACCTGCAAAGGGTTTGAGATTGAAAAATAAATTCATATCCAAACGATCCGATATGGACTTCTGATCGGAATGTTGATTTTTGTACAATGGATTCTCCAGCCCTTCCGTGTTAATCTCGGGAGTATAGCTACCATCCTCATTGTACACTTTTGCAATGGGCGGTCTGGAGATAAATTCGTCGAAAGAACCGTCTTCGGTTTGCGACCAAGCTTTAATGAATGAAATGTTTGAGCCTAAGGAGAGGTATTTAGACACATCGTAGTCTGCATTGAGCCGGAAAGTAGCCCTTTTGTAATTAGATTTATCAACCATACCGTCCTGATCGAAATAGCCCATCATAAAAGCCATTCTCATTTTATCGGTAGCTCCTCTGACACTGATATCATATTTCTGACTCATCGCATTTCCGAACATCAAATCTTCCCAATCGACAGATTTTCCTTCGGCATACATTTCCTGCATCATTTCATCCGCCAAAACAATGTCCGGAGTTCGTTGGTCATCAGAGTAGCCATCATAATTTCTTTTACCCTGCCAACGGAGTTCATAGAATTCATCGGCGTTATAATAATCAAAATTCTTCCATAAACTCTGAATTCCCACATAGGAATCAAAAGAGACCTGAGTCTTTCCTTTTTCTCCCCTTTTGGTCGTGATCAACACGACACCATTGGCCGCACGCGCTCCGTAAATAGCCTGGGAAGATGCATCTTTCAGAATATCGATAGACGATATATCATTGGGATTGATTACGTTGATAGATTCCACCTGTACTCCATCAACAATATACAATGGACGATTTCCATATTCAGTGTTATCAGTAAGAGAACGCTTACCACGAATTAACATTTCCGAACCAGCTCCGGGACGTCCGGAAGATAAACTAACTTGTACTCCGGCGGCCTTTCCCCGCATCATTTCAGCCACACTGGAAGATGGAAAATTCAGGTCTTTGGCTTTAACAGAAGCAACAGCTCCGGTCACATCACTCTTTTTGACCGCTCCATAACCAACCACAACTATTTCTTCCAGTTGTTGCGAATCTTCAAGCATTTTCACCTGGATTGTTTTGCGACCATTCAAAGGAATTTCCTGTGAGAGATAACCTAAATAAGAAAATACGAGCGTAGCACTGGGAGTTACCGTCAGAGAAAAATTCCCATCTACATCTGTAATCGTTCCGGTAGTAGTTCCTTTGATAAAGACACTTACCCCGACCAAGGGATTTGCACCATCTGTAACGGAACCTGAAACTCTACTGTTTTGAGCAAGTAAACCGGGAATACACATCAAGGTCATTACGACCGTTAATAATAATTTAAAATGTAACATTTTTATCTCCATGTTTATTGGGTATTAAAATAAGATCATGAAGCAAAGTTAAATGAACATCAAAAAGAAGAGTATCTCAATCATACGCATTTATATCAAATTTGTACGATCTGTTTTATCCATCTGACTATTAGTCTTTTTTCTTCAATTGAGACGGAGTAACCCCATAAAATTCCCGGAAACGTTTGATAAAATAACTGGGAGAATTAAACCCTACCTCGTAAGCTATTTCCGAAATTGTTTTCTCGTTGATTTCTTCCAGCATCATCCGTGATTTTTTCAGTCGGACATTCAGTATAAAATCGTTGGGCGTCAAACCTGTAATCCCTTTTATCTTGAGGAACAGTTTGGTTCTTCCCAATCCGATTTCCTGAGCGAAGCGATTGACATCAAAATCCATATCGCCAAGATTGTTTTCTACAATATGAATACATTGCGACAAAAACTGTTGATCAAAGCTATTCGTTACCACAATATCCGGATTCGCATCCGAAAGATTGGCATATTTCTTTTGCAATAATTTTCTATTATTTACCAGATTATTGCATCTCGTATATAAATGTTTTACATTAAACGGTTTGGTGATATAATCATCTGCACTCATCTTCAAGCCTTCTACCAGACATTCTTCCGAATTCCGGGCTGTCAACAAAATAATAGGAATATGACAGGTTTCAAAATTATCTTTGAGTTTGCGGCACATTTCGATACCCGACATTTTAGGCATCATGATGTCGCTCAAAATAATATCCGGCTGTATTTCTTTTGATTTTTCAATTCCTTCTTCTCCGTTATTCGCTGCATAAACCTCATATATCGTTGAAAACAACTGACTCAGCAGTTCCAATAATTCTTTATTATCTTCGACAATCAATATCTTGGATTTTACTTTCTGTTTATCTTCAGGCTCATCTGATAAGCATAAATTTTTATTCATAGATAGCTCCTGGATACACGATAAATCCACATTTCTTGTTGCAACTTTTTGTTCATTGGTAATATGACGATCTCCTAAAGGAAGACGGATGAGAAATTCCGTTCCTTTTCCGACTTCACTATCGGCTCTGATCTCTCCCTGATGAGCCTTGATAATTTCCTTGGCGATCGCCAGTCCCAAACCAGTCCCTGTTGTATAACCGGAACCTTCAACCTGATAAAAACGATCGAAGATCAGGTTGATTTTATCCTGCGGAATGCCGATCCCTGTGTCCGAAATCCGGATATACACATTGTATCCGTCAACTTCTATCGATATGGATATAGTTCCTTTGGGAGGAGTGTATTTAAAAGCATTGGATATAATGTTACTGACGGCCTTTTCCAATTGTTCAACATCAAACCAGACTTCGAGAAACGAATCTTTATTCAGAAATTCGAAATTAATTTCCTTGAACCGGGAATATTCTTTGAATGATAAATATATTTCATCTATGAAAAGATATATATTCTGCTTGCTGAATTTAAGTTCTTTGAATCCTTGTTCCTGTTTTCTGAAATCCATCAGTTCCGTAATCAGGCGCTTCATCCGGATCGCATTCCTGTGAACATTCACTAACCTGTTATAAATTTGGGGTTTGATATCCGTTTGCTCTATCAGCATTTCCAATTGACTGATTATCAAAGTCAGTGGGGTTCTGAACTCATGAGATACATTGGTAAAAAAACGCAACTTGGATTGATTGATACTTTCAATCTGACTTTTTTCTTGTTTGTCCAGTGCCAGA
>JAVBSK010000388.1:0-12484 GCA_031556755.1 Bacteroidales bacterium
AGTTCTTCCGATTTCTGGCGTTCCATGCGTTCATACCTGATTTGGTTCAATGCTTTTGTTTTGATGGTGATGAATATCCAGATGAAATAACAGATCACACCCATTAAGATGACATATATGATATACGCCCACCAAGTCATATAGAACGGCGGATTGATAGTAATGGTAATGCTCCTGAATTTAGAAGTATCAAACTGTCCGTCGAAATTGGAAGCCATCACGTTGAATCTATAAGTGCCGGGAGCCAGGTAACGGTAAGTCGCTAACCTTTTGTCTTTGACATAGTTCCAATCTTTATCTACGCCTTCCAGGATATATGCGTAATGAATCTGGTTGGTTGACCTGTAATCTATTGATGCATATTCGATTGTAAATACCGACTCATTATATTCCAGAATAATTTCATTGAGATAGTTGATGTCTTTTTCCAGGGGAGACCTGGGATTAGCGGAGGACCTGACTTCAACCGGATTATTGAACAAGAGGAAGTTGGTGAATATAATATTGGGATATCGGGAGTCTTGTTTGATCTCGGAAGGATAAAAGAGAGTTAGTCCTTCAGTCCCTCCGAGTATAATCTGTCCGGAGCGTGTTTTTGTTCCGCAATTTTCAATGAACATACCTGGTTGTATTCCATCTTTGCTGTTGAAATTCTGAAACTCTTTGGTAGACTTAGTCATTCTAGTAATGCCTTTCGTCGTACTTATCCATAAGTTAAACTCATGATCCTGTA
Organism: Bacteroidales bacterium; assembly: GCA_031556755.1. Lineage (GTDB taxonomy): Bacteria > Bacteroidota > Bacteroidia > Bacteroidales > Azobacteroidaceae > JAIRVZ01. The sequence continues at coordinate 734 of JAVBSK010000388.1, forward strand.
ATATTTTACAAACATTGTTGCCGGATAAGCCAGATTTGATATTAAAGTTTTCGATGCTTTGGTCTTTGGGATTATAACAGAAGAGACCTTGTCCTTTGGTGCCGATCCATAATTTGTTATTTTCATCGACAAATAGGCAGTTGGCAAATAAATTTTCAAATATGGGGTGGGGGGATTTCAGTTCTTTGGTGATGAAGTTATAGAAGAATACCTTGGGTTGCGCTCCGATATAAATACCATCTTTTGTGGGGTAAATACAGTTTACACAAATCCAGTTAAGTTCCGGAATCTGGATAAATTCATTCTGTTTCTTATCGAAATATACCAATCCGGAACGCTGACCGACCCAGATTCTTTTGTAATCGTCTTCCGACAGACAGAGCAGATCGCCGCTCATTAAGGAGTTGGAGGTAGATTCGGAACCTTTGTAAACGGTGAAATCTTTACTGTCTCCGGGTTTGCGGTATAACATGTTGTTATAAGTGCCGAACCATACGTCCCCGTCGGAATCGACCAATGAACAAAGCACGGCGTTATCACTCAACTTGCTGTTGTTTTTATTGAACGAAAATATTTTTTTTCTGGCTTTATCATAATAATTGATACCGCCACCGTCTGTAGCGATCCAGAGGTTGCCGGGTTCATCTTCGCTGACGGAAGTCACCCGCCTGTAGGACAAGCTGTTTTCAATCCGGGGGTCATAGATGATGCGATTGAACTGAGGTTGAAAACGGGGAATAAAATTAACGCCTCCGGAATTGGTCGCAATCCAGATATTATTGTCTGAGTCGCAGTGGAGGTCAAGAACAGTACGATATGAAAGGCCGTATTCGTTGCGGGTTTCATTGTAAGTATCCATATTGAAATTTTCAGGATTGACCAGGGCTTCCCTGATATTGAATGAAATCAGACCGGTTTCGGTTCCGACCCATAAATTACCGGTCAAATCTTCTTCCAATGAATTTATCTTGCAATCCTTCAACATACCCTTGGAAATAACTGTTATTTTCCGGTTGGTTTTGTTGTAGTGAACCAATCCTCCCCAGCCTCCTATCCAGATGTTTCCGAAAGAGTCTTCCATGATTCTTTCCACTTGTTTAAATGGGATTCCTCCTCTTGCATCACTGTAGTTGACCGTATGGGAAGTTTTCAGGTCTACGACATCTATTCCTCCGAAGTGGGTTCCTACGTATAGATGACCTTCTTTATCTTCATACAGGGAAATGACGCGATTATCAGTATATTGATATTGCAAGGGGGTGAATGATTCATCAATAATGTCGAATTTGTAAACGCCATGTCCGTCGTATGAACCGATCCAGAGGTTACCATCGCTGGCGTATGCGAATGCTTTGACTTTCATATTGTCAACTCCGGGAGGGAGTAATATCCTGAAATTGTTCAACTCCATATCGTAAACCACCAATCCGAAAGGGGTGGCGATATACAGTTTGTTGTGGCTGTATAAGATTTTAAAGGCTTGATGATTTGTCATTTCCGATCCGCTCAGGTCCCAGTCATAAGAGGAAAATTCCAGCCCGTTGAACTTGGAGATACCTTCGGCCGTAGCAAACCAGATACATCCGTCGGCATCCTGACAGACATCATAAACGAGGTCGTTAGACAACCCATCCTGCATGTTATATTTTTGTATAACAGTCGGATAATTGATCTCAATAGAGAAAAGTATAACCGATTTAAGAATCAGTAGTGACAAGGTGAATAGGCGTTTTGTCATTTGCCGGAAATTTAAGCCAAATGTAATTAAAAACTAAAAATGATCCATCATCCATTGTTCTTAATTCTAAAAAGCAGGATTACCTGAAAAGGAATCCTGCTTTTTGAAATCCAAACCAATGAATCAATTACAAGATCGCTTTGCGAACGATTATTTGTCCGTCTTTGGTTGTTACCTGAATAATATAAGCTCCTTTTAATAATGGTAATGTCACTTCATTGTTTTCAACGAGATTGTTTTGAATCAGGGTTCCGTTGAGTCCGTATACGGCAATCGAAGCAATTTCATCTCCGCTGATCGTAACTCTTCCATTATTGATTATCAGTTCGATATTCTTCAATTGAGCATGATTGACGCTGTTTCCGCTTTCTATACGAGAATCTGCCTTACTGCTCAATTCAAATTCATCGAAGTAATATACTTTTCCGCTTTCCATACCGAAAGGACGCACCCACATTCCGGCAATGTTATTGCCTGTTATTCCGGGTTTCCCATTCAAATCAGCAGTCAGGTCGATTACTACATCAAGCCATTCGGCTGTCGGTGCCCATTCGATACCACCTGTCTGATAAATCTGTTCCCCTGCGATATTGTAAACCCCCACTTCAACTCCTGAAGTATTTGTCGGGCTCATCATATAGAAATGTAAATACTTGTGGTCGGCAGAAGCCGGAACGATAGTGCTGTAATCCTCAACCTTGAAATAAGTCTTGTGCCACCATTGTACACCCTCTGTGCCGGTTAATTGTATTGCTTTGTCTGTAGTATTTTTTAGTTTCAAAACATTATCGGTAATCACTTGGTTTTTTATATCGCTACCCTGGCCGTCACCATTCAAGATAAAAGGAGCGGCGGTTCCGTCTTCGAATGTGGCGAAAAGCGGTGTATTAATATTCTTGACTATGCGAGGAGAAGCGCTGTTGCCCAATTCAAATTGGTCTATATAATAAATTTTTCCGCTTTCGAGACCGAAGGGACGAATCCATATTCCGGCAATATTATTGTCTGTGATGCCTGGTTTGTCACCCAAATTTGCAGTCAGATCTATCACGACGTCATGCCATTCAGCGGTAGCATCCCATTCAATGCTTCCTGTCTGATAGATTAATTCCCCTGAGATATTGAGAACTCCTACTTCAACTCCTGAAGTATTTGTCGGACTCATCAGGTAGAAATGTAAATACTTGTGGTCGGCGGAAGCAGGAATAACCATTGTTTTATCCTGCATTTTGAAGTAAGTCTTATGCCACCATTGAATGCCTTCGGAAGCTGTAAATTTGATGGTTTTGGCAGTTATATTGTCTTTTTTGAAGGTATTATCCGAGATTTCCTGGGTTTTCATATCACTTCCGGGTCCATCAGCATTCAGAACGAAAGGAGTGGCATTACCATCATCGAATGTTCCGAACAGCGGAGTTTTGATTTTTGTGATCGCCCGAGGGGTGGCGCTGTCGCTGAGTTCGAATTCGTCGAGATACATGGTTGTATTTGAACCGTAGAACGGGCGGATCCAGATGGCGGCGATTCCTTCGGCAGTAATCTTACCGGTCAGGTCAATCACTACATCATGCCAACCGCTGGTATTGGTGTAGTCGATTTGTCCCTGGAAGATGGCGGTAGTCATGTCACCTGGCTTGAATATAGCGGTTTCAATTCCGTTCGAACCTTCCGGATATTTGACGAAGAAGTGCAGATATTTGTGATTTTCAGAAGCCTGTTTGACGATCGTATTGTCTTCCAATTTGAGTAAAGTTTTGAAGTACCAATCCCAATTGGCGGGTTTCTCTACTTTTATGCATTTAGAAGACATGTTCTCTTCTTTATCGGGATTGTTAGCAATCACCTGTGTTTTGATTTCGCTTCCGTTTCCATCAGCATTCAGTACGAAAGGAGCGGCAGTTCCTGATTCGAAAGTGGCGAAAAGCGGAGTCGTGATTTTTGTAACCGTCCTGGGTGTTGCGCTGTCGCTGAGTTCGAATTCGTCGAGATACATGATTGTATTGAACGGACGGAACCATATTGCGGCGATTCCTTCGGCAGTAATCTTACCGGTCAGGTCGATCACTACATCGTGCCAACCGCTGGTATTGGTGTAGTCGATTTGTCCTTGGAAAATAGCGGTAGTCATGTCGCCGGGCTTGTATATACCTACTTCTACTCCATTTGCTCCATCAGGGTATTTGACGAAGAAGTGCAGGTATTTGTGATTGGCAGATGCTTGTTTTACTACTGTTCCGTCTTCTAATTGAAGACCTGTTTTATGCCACCACTCAGCTCCGGTTTTGTCGATTTTGACGCACTTGCTAGTAATATTCTCGGATTTATCCGGATTGTCTATTATAACTTGTGTTTTAATATCACTACCCGGTCCATTGCCATTTAATACAAAAGGAGCTGCTCCTGATTCGAAAGTAGCGAAAAGGGGAGTTGTGATGTCGGCAGCAAATGTGTCTGCTGCAAAAAATGGCAGTATAGCCATTACTAAAGAAGTAAAGATCTTTTTCATTTTGTGCTTTTAAATATTAGAACAATAAAAAATTAGTAATTTATAGAATAAAGGCATAGAGAATAACTAAAAATCACTTCCCCCATGCCTTTGTTGAAATTATTCATTTAACGTGAGTTCGATATAATTTTCACAGTGAATAGTTAATTATCAATATATTTTTTCAGAAGGAAAATCATATCAATAGCAATTATATAAGCATTCCGGTTTATTTTGTCCGGTAGGACATTAACATTTTCTATTGATATTCAAGACCTCCGGTCTATTGCTTATATCGAACTCTCGTCATTTTTAGAAAGTCAGGTGCTTTACGTTTGAAACAGCGCCTGATGCATCTTCCACTTTAATGATATAAGAACCTTTCGATAAGTAGAAGCGAATATCGGAACCTGCGGTCGCCGGTTGTTTTACGACTAATTGACCGGTAATTGAATAGGCGGAAGCGGCTTTCAAATTAGCGCCTGACACGCATACCAAACCGTTTTCATTAACGACTTTCAATCCTTTGATAGCATTAGGTTTAATTCCCATCGGAGTAACCACTTCACGTTTTTCCGGATTACTATCCAAAACAAAGTCATCTACATAATATGTTCCCGCCGGATTATTCCAGTTTTCTTCTTGTTCCAAGTTGAAACGGAATGCGACTTGATTGATGTAGCTCAATTCTGAAACATCTATTACATAGTCAAACCAACCAGTTCCATCTTCCGGATATTCAACGCTCGACGCTGTTTTTCCCGCGGTATCAGAAATATTAATACCTGTTGGAGAAGCGTCAGGAATATGCATCATGATGTGAAAATAAATGTTTGGATACGCAACCGGAATAACTTCGTTAGGAAAGCACATCAATGAATGCCACCAGGTTGTATTTGCCGGTTTGTTGTATTTCAACGATTTTTCAGTCGGGTTTACACTTGTTTTTGCCGGATTTTCAGTAATGGCATAACTCGCTTCTGTAGATTGAACTTCGAAACTTGACCAGTTCTTAGTCGTTAAAGTTTCATTTTCGAAGTTAACCAACAGTCCCGGATTAACCTTAACAGCGCCTCTCGGTTCATTGTTATCACTAAGTACTATATTATCTAACATACAAGTTCCTGCTTCAGTGCCATTAGCATCCCATGTTCCAAGAAAGACGATGAATCTTTGTACTTGCACATTTTTGCAGCTTTTTTCATCCGATCCGCTGAACAAGTCAAAAACCATATCCCCCCAAGTGCCTACTTTGCTTGGTCTTTGTCTTCCGAAATAAACATTTTCTTTAAACCCATCATTCGCTATTCCCACAGACATATTTGTTACGTTAGGAGAGCGTTTCGCCATGATTTTCATGTAGCGGGTAGATTCCGTAATAGTGATTGGTTGTTCCAAATTAATCCATACCCAAAATCCCCAACGGTCAGGAGCTGCCGGTGTGTTCGTTTGAGCCATAAAACATTTGTCGGTATTGTTTTTTCCCGAAGTTTCCGAGTTTGCTACAATCGACCAGTCATAGCCATTATACCAACCCTCATTATTGACACCATAACCGGTTTCTCCATCTTCAAATCCGGCGATAAAAACATCCCCGGCATACGTTCCGGAGGAAAATGCTGCGAACAGCACTAACAGAGAAGTAAAAATAAATTTTCTCATGATAATGAATTTTTAATTTATGAATACGCTTACACGTTTTTGATTTTTTATTGCTTGAACAACGATGCAAAGCAACGGATTCCTCTACCAAATCATATTCAATTTGGTAACAATCACTTTCAATCCGGTAACATGTATCGTTATTTAACAAATTTCACCCCGACGACAGATCCGGGGGGTACGTCTACAACTACTTGAGTATTGGTATTGGAAGTAAAAACAGGTGTTATCGGAATTTCTCCTGTTTGCTTAAAGGTAACTGTGTATTGCTCTACCTTGGAAACGCCGGTCAGTCCGGCGACACGGAGGTCGACACGTACTGTTGAAGCGCCTTCATTGACAGCCACCACCGAAGTGGTTCCGTCTGAGTTCTTAAAAGCAGCCATATTGAGTAACTGTCCGGTCGAATTATTCAACTTCAGGATATTATTAATGTCTTTTCCCAAGCCTAATGAACGCGACATCATTTTGAATACATAAGCTTTGGGCAGGAGATAACCTGTTTTATTAGATGCATTCCAGGCATACATACCGTGTGCGTCGGAGTTTGCTCCGGCTTCCTTACCATTGATGGCAATCGCCTGCATGTAGTTCCAGTGATGCGCTCCGGTTAGCCCGTCTTTCATCCAGTTGATCAGGCATTTCCCGGCGTAAGTATGCGATTTGGTTCCCGTATAATAAATTGAATCGGCGGCATTATTGATCGACTTGCTCCATTCGGTGAACCATATCGGTAAGTCGCCAAAACCAAAATTCGCCAATTCTCCTTTAACTCTTGTAACTGTTTCCTGCGATGTTTCTATCCCATAATCACTGTATACATGGTGAGAATAGAAATTGAAGTTGGAGGTATTGATGCGCGGATCGCTGAAAAAATCGCGGTTGGTGCTTCCGCCCACTCCGCCATCACCATGCGTAACGACGGACAGTCCCCCCATTGGTTTACCCGGAGAAATGGATTGTACAACTTCGTAACACGGAATATACATATCTGCCAATGCTTGTCCGACAGATTCATAAGGACTTCCGTCTATTTTAAAGAAATATCCCGGTTCATTATAAAACTCTACGTAATCGATATATTGGTGATAACGGGAATACACTTTGCGCAGAATGTCGGTGTAAACATCCATGTCTTTGGGAACTCCGCTTGTTTGTCCGTTGTAGGAAAGCCAGGCGGGACAATAGGAGATGATCATCATGGTTTTCATCCCCGCTTTTTTGGCTAAAATCAGCAATTCCACATTGGTGTAGTTCCATTTATCCGGATTTTGACAATCGTTCACATTGTTGTAATAATCATCCAACGAACTCAGGCTGGGAACAATGGTTTCGAACCAAAAATCCGAACGAATCGTATTCATTCCCGCATCGATAAAAAGGGGCAAAATGGTTTGTGATTGTGGGAAGGAAGGGCTTTGACATCCTCCGAAAACGAGGTTTCCGCAAGTGTTGATAATATCGTTGTTATCGATTTCAATTTTGTAACCGTCTGCCAGTTCATCTTCGGTTGTAAATAGCACTTCGCTCAATCCGGTGGCGTTGCCTCCCCAGTTTCCGCTGTCGGAAGAACCTAATTGAGCGGCAGAAATGCGAATGTAGCGGGCGTTGACATTGATACCGACAGGTGAATTTTTTCCGTCATTGAGGTTGGTTGCCGCTATGTTTCCCGCTCCGGACGCTTGCGCCAATTGAAACGGATATTTGTTGTTGACTGTATAACCGGGATTGGAAGGGGCTGTAAGATTAGTCCACTGCGAGTTATCGGCAGAGTATTCTATCTTCACGTTCTTCATTCCTTTGTTGGCGCTACCCGATTGATTGAAGTTCCATACATATAAGTCTTTGATATTATACAATACACCTAAATCAAATGTTACGGAAATATCCGACCATTGATAGTTGGAACTCCACATGGTTCCTCCGGTTGATGCATTATCATGTGTTCCGTTTAATGCAACTGCCGACATTCCGGATCCGTTTACCAGATTGACTGTGGGCATTCCCGACACAGCGCTGGTCGCACTCTTGATGGTTACATTGGGAATGATGTTTACACTATTTGCGTTTATTGTCAAAGTCAACAGGAATAGTATGCTGAATATTTTAAGTATATTTTTCATTGTTTTATTATCTTTATTGTTTTTTCTCCCAAATTTCCTCGAACAACAGCCAAATAAACGCCTGAATTTAATTCAGGAAGTTCTATCTGCGATAATCCTTGTATGGAATAAGCGCTCAATATGCGTCCGGAAAGATCGGTAACGGACAATTGTTCCATACCTTCTCCTTGCAGTTCCAACATATTGGTTCCTTGCAAGAAATATACATTCCATCCGTTGGTTTTGACTGTAGGTGCAGATGCATACGCTTTATTTACCCGGAAAGACATTTTTTCGCCTTCAAATTTGATGTCTGAAATATCAATATCTTCCGAAACTGTTCCATTACTAAGGAATGAAGCCGGATTGGAGGCGGAATTGAATAATGTCCGACCGTTAATGTCTGAAAAAGGAGCGTTGTTGATATATCCGGCATCAGCAATTGTGCCGTTCTTGCGATAGAGGTAAACTTCCGGATTTGCAGTTGTCGAACCGATATAATTGGTGTTCACTCTATAAATAATCAAACCGGATTCCGGTAGATTAGCGTCCCAACCGGCTGATTTATCGCGATATTCCAATATCCAATATTGTTGTTTGTCGGACGATAATATTTTGTAGGCATTATTGGTGGCGTTTCCGGCGGAAGAAAGCGTATAAACACCCGGTTCCGTGATTTGCGGAATCTGATTAATCCAACTTCCATTGGAATATTTCATGCGGTTATACACTAAAGGATAGGACAATTGCGGACCATCCATCGGATCCCAAGCCCCAACCGAACGTATCCATGCGCTTGCAGCCGGATATTGGGCGGGAAATCCCATGTATTCCAATAAAAATCGGCAATGGGTATCCAATGAATTACGCTCGTAAGTGATTGTATAATTTTGAATGACTTTTCCATTCAATAGAATCTGTCCGTTGGTGTTGGTAAATGAGGAAGAAATGGTTCCGATTTGTGGCGAGTAAATCCCTTTGTTGGCTCCACGGGCGGCTCCACGGAAGACTATCACAAAATTGTCAACGAATCCGTCATTATCTTTATCCAAGGCTGAGGCTTCGGGCAAATTTTCAGAGGCTTCCATTTTTCCGGCTAATTCTTTGATAATAAATCCGATGTTAATATCGAACAAGGAAGTAATGTCTGAGCCTTTACAATTCGGATAGGTACCTTTCCATGAACTGTCGTAACAATAATAACAATACTTCAATTCGTATGAATCGTTAATCCCTGAATTTTGCGGATACATCAGGTTATTAACTGTCAATTGATTGTTTGAAACGTCTTTAAAATACGCTTTAAGAGAATTATTTTCTCCATTAAACATCGACTCAAAATTGCTGCGAGGCGTGTCAATCTCCGGATCTCCATTGAAACGGGCAAAAGCAACCACCCGGTTTTGCGTTCCGGTAAAAAGGTTGGATTGCGCCATTATTGGAGAAATAGCGTTTGCCAAAAACAGGCTGATTACAATAATTTTTATTTTCATTATTTTTATTTTAACTCCTAAGTCTCCTGAAAGGGACTTAAATGCTGTTTTGTGATTATTTTTTAATATTCTCCCCTCGAAGAAGGGGAGTCCCACGCAGTGGGGAGGGGTTGAATCAATTACGAATTACGAATTACGAATTAATTTTTAACTTTCAATTATTCCAACCCCTCCCTATGCTTTGCAGAGTACTCCCCTTTATCCAAAGGGGAGAGTCGAAAATATTACTTTAAGTCCCCCTTAAGGGCGTTTAAGGATGTTTTTATTTCCAATAAGTTTGCGCGTCATTCGTCATTTCCAACACCAACGTTCCTCCATTTTTGACAGAGCTAAACGGAATACGCAATACATCTAATTTCTTTCCGTTCAGGTAAGCCGCTTTGATATATTTGTTTTCTGCCGAGTTGTTTTTTGCTTCAATTACAAATTCCTTGCCGGAATAGTAACGGTTATCAAGCGTAATAGTAATTTTATCAAAAAGCGGGCTGGTGATGTCAAATTCGGGATTGGCGCTCACTCCTCCATTCATTTCAAACAAACCGATGGCGGACATGACAAACCAGGCTCCCATCTGTCCTTCATCTTCATCTCCTTCCCATCCATGATAAGGAGTATCACCGTAATACAGGTCAAGAATCTCGCGGGTATACTGCTGACAAAGCCAGGGCTTACCCAAATAATTAAAGATAAACGCGGAACTCATGTTCACTTCATTCCCCTGGTTGATATAAAACTCAGCCGATTGTCCCATGGTGCGGTCAAATACGTGTGCAGCGAAATTGTGTATGCGTGATTTTTCGAAACCGTCTTGCAATCGTTTCGCCGCTTCTTCGCGACCGATTATGTCCAACAGTCCGTTTACATCATGAGGAACATACCAACTATATTGCCATGAATTTCCTTCGATAAAGCCTTTGTTGGAGAAAATATCGAATTCTTTGTCCCAATTTCCATCTTTGTCTTTCCTGCATACATATTTATATTCCGGATGAAATGCGTTTTTGTAGTTCATCGAACGTTTTTCGAAATAAGCCGCATCTTTTTTATTTTTCAATGCTTTCGCAAGTTGCGCCACACAATAATCGTCATAAGCATAATCAAGTGTTTTAGATACCACATCAATTTCCATCGGCATATAACCGTATTTAATGTATGCATCAAGATTAGCCTGTCCGCATTGTCCTCCGCAGGAATGATTAATTCCTTGTTCGGTAACCATTTTTTTTACGGCTTCATAGATTTCATTTCCGTCTTTACGAATACCTTTCTGATAAGCGGCAACCATCAACGCAATTTCATGCGAACCTTCCATGATACCGGAATATTCAATTCCCGCCGGACCTTTGGAAGTCCATCCGGTATGTTTGTACATCTCCATTTGAGTAGTTACCCAGTTGTCCATTATATCGGGACTCATCAACGACCACAATCCATTCAAATTCCAATAGGAATTCCAAAAAGCGTCGCCGCCATATACTTTTTGTCCCGGTTTCAGTTGTTGTATATTTTCACAAGCATCGCGGTATTTTCCATCTACATCATTCCAGGTTTGCTTCCCGGCAAAGGCGCGGTACATGTTAGTGTAGAATTTTTCACGATTTTTTTCGCTTCCTCCTTCTACTTTGATTTTAGACAGAAGTGTATTCCATTCTCCGGCGGCGTCTTTTACGCAAGCTTCAAAATTCCAGTTAAAAGGATCGAGTTCCTCTTTCAGGTTGGCGCGCGCTCCATCCAGGCTTACTAATGAAACGCCGCTTTGTGCCATAATCACATCTCCTTTTTTTGTATTCCAAATAGCGTATACTCCAATGTCATTTTTCCCTTCGATTTCAGTAATATTATCTTTTCCGCATCCTTCATTCCATCCATTAAGCGCTTCGAATGGCTTGCTGAAACGAACGACGAAATAGAGCGTCCAATCGTTCCAAGGGCTCCAACTTCCGGATTGACAAACGGCATAACCCTCGATCTCGCTGTTATTCACTTTGGTGATTTTCGCATTTTTGATAGAAAATCCATAATCCCATTCCGTAGGGAAAAGCAAGTCAATCAAGATCCGGGACTCTTTACATTCGGGGAATGTGTAGCGTTGGAATCCGCAACGGGTGGTAGTTGTGATTTCCGCTTTTACTTTGTGATCATATAATTCCACTTCGTAATAACCGGGTGAAGCTTTTTCTGTTTCTTTGATGATGCGGGAATGATAACCGGCATTCGCTCCTTTGTAGGGAGAATCCGGACTTGGGTTGTCCAACGCCAAATCGGCAGTGG
>JAVBSK010000155.1:0-6257 GCA_031556755.1 Bacteroidales bacterium
TTTAACTTTGCATTTGTTAATGCTCGAAAAACTATCTCTGAATATTGAACATAAATCGCAGGGGTCATATCGTAAGCAATCGATTGTCAGTCATTGCTTTAAAGGTACGAATTCCTGCGGTTTTTTCCAAATAATTTCTAATTTATTTTGCTATTAATCAGATGTTTATTCACGTTTTGAACGAACTATTGGTAAATAGCAAGACTTATAAATAAAACTAGCCTTTTTTTAGATAAAAATAATATTTACGTATACATATATTTTAATAAAGCACCATCCTATAGCAGTATTTGTGTCATGTAAAACATAAAAAAAGATAAAAAATATTTATCGTAACGATACCGATAAAACCATTCTTTTCTCACTTTGTTATAATCGAAGCTTTTAGCTGGGAAAAACTATCAATTAAACAATTTTAAAAAAGAAAATTATGAAAAGAACATTCTGTACTTTTATGTTTGCATGTATGATGTTGATATCGTCATTTGCACAAATCTCACCCGACAGGGGAAATGTAAAAAATACTACTTCCCGACCTCTTGGAAAGCAGTTAACGGTAGCTGTATATAATAAAGGAAATCCGGATAAGGCAGATTCTGGACGGGACTCGGTGAGAGCGGTTTCCGGAACAAATCAGCTGTTTTATTTGAGTGATGATGTGGAAGTGCTACGTTATCATCCCGACAGTGTGGTCTATTATGATTTAAATGGTGCTATTGAAAAAAGATTCTACACATGGAGTTCGAGTAACAAATTACTTTCCGAAGAACAGTATATTAAAGAATGGTGGTTTGAGCAAGGGTGGCGTTTGTATTTAAGAGATACTTACGAGTATGATGCTGCAGATAGTCTCATTGTATTTGAGGAACATAGTTGGGACGGGACAACATTCCGTGAACTTGCAAAGGAAGATTATAGTTATGATCAAGGTAGAAAAACGACCAATATCCATTCCTGGAATTCAACTAATAATACCTGGGTCTTAAATGTGAAAAAAACCACAGCCGGAGATGATCCCAGGCATTATACTTATAATGAGGAAATTAACTATTATGATGGCATTATTAATTTCGGGGTAAGATATATAAATGAGTATAATGCCCAAGGCCTGAGTATATTGGATGAATCATATTATTGGGATACATTTTATGACCGGTGGCAAGCCAATTCAAAATTAATCAGAGATTACAATAATAAAGGGAGCAATACGCTTGAGGAATACTATTCGTGGAATATATCCGCTAATTCCTGGATTCCGAGTTCGCAGTTCCGGTATTTATATAATGAGAAAAATGATAAAATACAAGATATTCAGTCTTATTGGGATGTCGATAGTCGTAATTGGATACCCTCGTCTTATTACAGATATGATTATGTGTATGATTCAAAAGGGAATAAGATAAATTTAACTGAATATTCAGGATACCCTTTTAATGAGAAAATAATCAATTGGAGTTTCTCAAAAATGTCGAAATGGAATTATATGTATGATGAAAAAAACAGAATAATACAAAAAGATTATTATCCGAATGTATGGGATTTTGAAAATACAAAGGAGCCAATGTCAACCAGAGAGATATATGCTTACAATGAATCGGATAGTATTGTGAATAAAGAATATCTAGAGAATCATTATACATATGATTCGGAGAATGTTCGGATTGACAACTTGATTCATGTTCGCAGAGAAGTAAAAAATTTCGATGCAGATAACAATCAGATTTTATATGAAGATTACTATTATTTATCTGATGGAGAATTGATCGGTTCGAGTAAACAAGCCAAAGAGTTCGATTCTGAAAGAAGAATTTTGAAAGAAGAATCATATTATTGGGATGGGAGTAATCATGTTTGGTATCCCAATGCCCGTAACGATTACCGCTATGGAAGTTCTGGGAAAATAATCCAAAACATATCCTATTATGGAGGTGTGGAGTGGTTGCCTGCAACTAAGATGCAATACATTTATGATCAGGGTACTGCGAGGCTCTTATATCAAAGAGATTATCTCTGGAATAATGAAAATGCTGAATGGAATCTTTCTTCATACAATATTGTTTATCCAGTTCTTACATCCGATGTTTTAGCCGTAACGGAAAGCGTTGGAGTCAATGCTGTAAATCGTGTGGGAAAAATAGAATTAGCATTTATCCTTCCTGAAAATTCGTATCCTATAGGTTCCTTTGTTATCAAATTTCCGACAGGACTTTCTTTGGATGCTTTTTCTACCCTATTAACCGAAGAATTTGAGCTTACAAATGAGTTGGAGGTAATTTATCTGGGAAGTAATCGCTGGCAAATAAATATAAAATCTTTGCCGATTCGTTCCGCCACAGCATCAAACTCGCTCAGAAAGATTATGAATATAGGGTATATTGCTGCTAAAACTGTGAACCCGGGTGTATATCAGATTGATTTGCAAGATATAAACTTCGAATTGAATAATGAGGAAGTGTTGATTCAAGATAATCTAAGTGTCAATGTAAATGTATTTACCGATATAACAACCGGTATCAATACGGATAATCCGGATGTTGCTCCTGTTGTTTATACTAAGGAGGCGCAATTATATATTTACTCAAAGGATGCAGAAAGTATTGATATCTACTCGGTGAATGGAATAAAATTATTTTCTGCGGAAAAACAACAAGGAGAATATCTTGTTGATGCATCTTTGCCAAAAGGTGTTTTTTTTGTGAAAGGAAGCACTGGGTGGGTGAAAAAAATGGTTAATTGATAATGTCAGTAGGTAATTTTTTGTAAATTAAACAACCTGCAAATGAATAGACTTGCAGGTTGTTTAATTCTAGTTCAAAGTTTTATTTAATGTAATAACTATCAGCTTATAATGGTTTTCATCAACGACTCGTATACCGGATAAATATCGCCCAGCACATTTGTAAGGATTTCTTCCGAAGGGAATACGCATTGATCTTTCAATAACTGGAATTCCATTGATTGCATTTTTTATAAACTCAAGCAAAAGACGTTATAATTATTTCTTTTTTTCTTCCGTTTTTTCTTCTATAATCTCAGTATCGACCGGATGGTCTTTCCCTTTCAGGTATTCCGGCAGGTTCATACCGGCCATATTGAATAAATCATTCAAAGGAGGAACCGAGTTCATCATACCGGAAATGAAGTTGGCTGTAGATGTTTTTCCGTCTTTTCCGCTATTCCCATCCCAGACCGTTATTTTGTCTATTTTGATATTCTTGATTGCTTCCACCTGTGTTTTGATAAGTTCAGGTAACTTTTCAATCAATAAAAGTTGATATGCGCTTTGAGGATCTCCTCCGGCAGCTTTTACCATTTTATCATAACCTTCCGCCTGTTTCGTCAGGATTTCGTAAAGCCCTTTTGCTTCAGCTTCCATTTTAGCAAATATTGCATCGGCTTCTCCCCTGGCGTTTTCCCTGATTTTTTCAGCCTCGGCCTGAGCTTCGATGATTCTTCTTTGTTTTTCAATTTCTTCCGGGACAATGATATTTGCCTGTTGCGTGGCTCGTTCGCGTTCAGCACGGGCAGCTTCTGCAGCTTGTTCAGCAGCATATGCCTCCTGCAATGCTTTGGCTTGTTGTACTTTTTCGGCGGAGATGGCGATCCTTAAAGATTCGGCTTCTTTTTCCCGTCGTAGAGCATCAGAATTGGCAATCTCGATTTTCGCACGGTTTTCTCCCTGCACAGCAGTTGCATTGGCTTGCGAAGTCTTGATCCGAGTGTCTTTTTCCGCTTCCGCTTTGCCGATTTCTCCTATTTTATCCTGCTCTGCTACGCTGACTTTTGCTTCATTGATGGCTTTTGCTGCCGCTTCTTTCCCAAGGGCGGCGATATATCCCGATTCATCTTTAATATCGGTAACATTTACATTGATCAATTTCAATCCGATTTTTTTAAGTTCCGCTTCCACGTTTTTTGAAATATTTTCCAGAAATTTATCACGGTCAGAATTGATTTCTTCGATAGACATCGTGGCGATAACCAAACGTAACTGTCCGAAAAGAATATCTCTGGCCAACTCCTGTATCTGGTCGGAAGATAATCCAAGCAAACGTTCGGCAGCATTGTTCATACTGTCGGATTCCGTTGAAATACCCACAGTGAACCGGCAAGGTACGTCGACCCGTATGTTTTGACGACTCAATGCATTTGTCAGATTTGCCTCGATGGAAATCGGGATTAAACTCAGGTATGCAAAATCCTGTATGACAGGCCAAATGAAAGTTCCTCCACCATGAATACATTTAGCTGAAGATCCTCCGGTATTTCCGTATACAACCAGGATTTTATCTGATGGACAACGCTTATACCGTGAGATCAATGACATGATCAGGATGAATATAACAACAACTCCTATGACAATTAAATAAAAGGGATTCATAATTTTTTTGATTTATAATTTGACTACTAATACAGTTTGATTATCAATAATGGCAATTACCTTTGCTTTCCCACCTGTAGGAATGCGATCTCCATCCGTCATTGCATTGATTTCATGAAAAGCTCCTTTGACACTGATTTGTATCTTTCCTTTGCCTGATTTCTTTTCGGGAATGGTTAGGTATACATCGGCCGCTTTATCCAAGGTGTCTTGCAACTGGAATGTATTATCTTTCCCTAATTTTAGAAACTGTTTGACGACGATAAAGAATAAGGCCACAAATAAGACTCCTGTTATCAGTGCACATATACCTACCAGTAGCTTGGAGGAGAAAGTATTATAAAAACAAACGCCTCCCCAGCCGAAACCTAAAAAGAAATTGGTTAGATTCCGTATGGAAAAAAGCTGAAAAGGCCCTTCAACATGGGTGTCACCATCAAAATCCAGATCTCCTCCGGAATCCATTCCTGAAAAGGTCATGATCATCTGAATGATAAAGAATAAAGAAGCGCTACCTGCTATGATCCAGTAAGTTTTCAAAAAAACATCTAAACTATTAAACCATTCCATATGTTCGTTTTAATTTTTTTGCAAGTTAGTTTATTATTTTATATTTATGTTAAGAAATTGTTGAAATTTTTTTTAGGAGACATTGTTTTAGATTCTTTTTATTTGGCTTAGGCTTATGTATTTTTCATTTTCTTCGTATTTTTGCACCTTTCATCAATAAATGGTTTCTAAATTTAACCCATAAATTATTATGACAGGTAATGCATTCAAAAAAGAAATAAAGAATTTCATAAAAAGAGTAAAATCAATAATGTCTCCCGAAGAGGTGGTTTTTGGGGAAATCTTATTTAATAACTGTGATTGCCAGATTCTGTCTCAATCAGCTCTTTCGATTGATTTTCTTGTCGATTCTGATGAAATAAACTTACCTGTCGAATATTCATTACTGATAGACGAAGTAGAACAAAAAATTAATATTATTCCCGAATCAGCTAAAGAACGTCCGGGATGGAATCGTTTTGCTTACGCTTGTTTGTTGCAATATGAGGCTGAATTGATGCTGTTGGATTCCAAAGAACCTGTCGAGCATAAAAAATATACCCGCAAAGGAATGATCAAGCGGGTATTGGACGAACGGCGGTTGAAGGCTGAAAAAGCTGATTACAGGATTCAGTGGGCGAATAATATTTATGGAGATCATATTCTTATCAACGAACAAGGTATTCGTTATAAAATACTGTTACGCGATTTCGAAAATGAAACCGGATATAGCGACAGTCCCGACGCGCGACTGAACAAGTTGGGAACTACGAAGCATATCATGTTTGCATTCAGACAACTGAAAAATAATCCGGATTTATTCAACCGCTTAGACAAGACTTATCCTTTTATCGAAATATATTGTGATCCGCTCAATGATTACAAAATTACTTGGTTTTATCCGCATCCTCTTCCTGTAAAAGAACAAGTGCTCATTTCCCGTTATTTCAAGAAAAAAAAATATATTGAAGATGCAGAGGTTGATGTGTTTTTAACATTTTTGGAACAAGCTCAGGAACACGAGAATGTTTGCATTCGTCCCGAAGTACGTGAGAAAATAGAACGAAAATTCGAAAAGTTGATGCTGGATGACCTGCAAAAAGTGCATCAGCCGGATTATTCACAGATTAATGCCGATTTGTTTCCCTATCAAAAAGAAGGTGTGAATTTTGTACTATTTAGAAAATCGGCCATTATTGCAGATGAAATGGGTTTGGGTAAAACCATACAGGCTATTGCCGCAGGTGTTTTGAAAAGACAAATCTTCGGATTCAAAAAATGTTTGATCGTATGTCCGGCTACGCTTAAGTCACACTGGAAAAAAGAG
>JAVBSK010000186.1:0-2707 GCA_031556755.1 Bacteroidales bacterium
AAATAAAATACAACTAAAGAGGCTGTCTTCAAAGTAACCAACACTACAAAGACAAATTTTATATTTATGAGTCCACTTGAGAAAGTTTAACATCCTAAAGATGTTTCTGAGAAAGAGTGGAAATAAAAGTGGACTCATTCATTACGTCTCAATATTTTTTCCAAATATAAATTGTAATCATACTTTTTACTCTTGGGACAGCCTCTCCCCTTTCATTCACGACATAATATTTGCCGATTTTATTCATTCGCAAAAAAAAATAATATGACATCAGGTTTTAAAAATAAACGATGTTTCCTTTTATCCTTTTTCTTTCTATGCTTGATTGGTTCGATCCAGGCTCAACAAATAACCGGAACCGTGATTGACAGTCAAACCAAAGAATCGATAATAGGAGCATCAGTTGTCATCAAAGGGACAACTACGGGTACAGTGACCGACATTGACGGGAATTTCAATTTGAATATGAAGAATCAGGGTTCGAGTATCACTGTTTCTTATGTAGGATATACAACTCAAACAATAGATGTAAGGGGAAAATCAGTTGTGAAAGTCGAACTTTCTGAAAACATTACTGAGTTAGAACAAGTGGTGGTGATTGGATATGGCGTTCAAAGGAAAAGTGATTTGACCGGTGCTATTTCCTCTATCAAAACCAAAGAATTAAGTTCTATCCCAACAACAAACGTAGTGCAGGCGTTACAAGGAAAAGCCGCCGGAGTAGAAGTTGTCCAAAACTCGGGAGCCCCGGGTTCATCCACATCTATCCGCATCCGGGGAATGGGAACTATTAATAACTCCGACCCTTTGTATGTTGTGGACGGTATTCCGATGGACAATATCGACTATTTGTCCTCGGACGACATCGAATCCATGGAAATACTTAAAGATGCCGGTTCGGCAGCCATCTATGGATCGCGCGCTGCAAACGGAGTCGTACTGGTAACGACCAAATCCGGAAAAAACAGTCAGAATAAACTGAATATCAATTTCAATACTTATTTCGGATGGCAGGAATCCTGGAAAGATCCGGGTATCATGGACAAAACAGAATTTCCCTATTTTGCCGATTTCGCCAATAATCTGGGCATAGTCACTCAAATTAATCCGGAAACCGGACAAATGGAAATCAAACCGGAAACACAGGAACTGATCAGGAAAGGAAACAACTGGTGGGATGAACTATCCCGCAAAGCACTGATGCAGAAATATAGTCTGGCAGCTTCCGGTGGAAATGAAAAATTAAACTATTATCTAAGCGCCAATATATTGGATACAGACGGATTGATTCAGGAATCCAACTACAACAGAAAATCTTTCAATGCAAAAATCAACACCCAAATGTTACCGAACCTTTCCCTTGGAGCGAATATTACTTACGCGAGGGAAGACCGCAGGGTAATCACCGAAGGCACCTGGGGCGTTATCAAAACGGCTATCAACTACAATCCCCTGGTTCCTATATTTGATGACAATGAAAATCTGAACTGGACTACGCCTGTTGAGAATCTCAGACGTACGACATACAATACTTTTACCAACAATTTTATCGGACAGTTGGATATGAAATGGACTATTGTCAAAGGACTTGATTTCTCCTCTCGCGCCAGTCTCGCCAACTACAGCGCCGACAGATTGAATTTTAACCGCTATAACATTAATCCCTATATGGTTGGAACCAACAGATCTGATGTATCCAGGGAACCTGCAACCACTCAAAACCTCAGCTGGGACAATATCCTCACTTATTCCGGTAAGTTCAATGAAGATCATGATTTGACGGTGATGATCGGAGAGACTTATGAAAACTCGGTCTATGACAGGATCGCTATTTCGGGAACCGGTTGGACAGGCTACGAACCGGAATTTAACGCTCTTCATTTTGCTCAATTTTCCCAGAGAGGATCCGGTTATATGACAAGTTGGGAATCCTTAGGCCTTTTAGGCCGTATCAGTTACGCATATAAAGGAAAATATTTATTCCAGACCAACTTCAGGGCTGACGCTTCTTCCCGTTTTTCTAAAAAAAATCAATGGGGATACTTCCCAAGTATTTCTTTAGGATGGAAAATCAATGAAGAATCTTTCTTAAATTCGGTAGAATGGATCAGTTTATTGAAAGTTCGTGTCGGTTGGGGACAACTGGGAAATAACCGGATTGGAAACAACGCTTACATGACCCTGGCGGGCTATGATCTGGATGGTGATGCAACAGATGGAAATGACTTTTATGTATATGGAAAAGGACTTCCCGCACTAAAGCCCGGAATGAATATCATTCAAGCCGGGAATGAAAATATCCGCTGGGAAAGAACCGAAACTTTTGGGCCTGGTCTGGATATTAATCTATTTCAAAATAAGTTGACTTCTTCTATTGATTTCTTTATAAAAAACACATCCGACATGTTACTCAGGGTGCCGCTTGTAAAATCCGGAGGTTTTATCTCGGATATCATGCAAAATGCGGGAAGCGTACGCAATACCGGATATGAACTTCAACTGTCTTATAGAGACCGTATCGGAGATTTCAGCTATAATATCGGAGGTAACTTTACACAGGTAAAGAATGAAGTCACTTCATTAGGCTCTTCAAATGAACCTATATACGGAGGATATCTTGGAAGTCCCAACAACCTGGGTTATGTAAACAAAACAATTGTAGGGATTCCCATCGCTTGTTTCTACGGATGGAAAACAGCAGGAATCA
>JAVBSK010000298.1:0-3271 GCA_031556755.1 Bacteroidales bacterium
AATAGACCGGAGGTCTTGAGTATCAATAGAAAATGATTTTTTCTATGAAAATTATATCGGGCTCACATTAAATTAGTTATAAACTCATTAACTAAAAAATGAAACCAATTGTCAGTATAATTATGGGGAGTACGTCAGATCTTCCCGTAATGGAAAAGACTGCGAAAATCTTCGATGAATTTGAAATCCCTTTCGAGATACATGCGCTGTCTGCGCACCGTACGCCGGGTGAAGTGGAGATTTTTGCCAAAGGAGCGAAAGTAAGAGGAATACAAGTCATTGTTGCAGCAGCAGGAATGGCCGCCCATTTGCCAGGAGTGATTGCTTCCATGACTACCTTGCCCGTTATCGGCGTTCCCATTGATGCTTCTTTAGACGGAATGGATGCCTTGTTGGCAATCGTTCAGATGCCTCCGGGAATCCCCGTGGCGACTGTCGGAATCAACGGAGCCATGAATGCCGGGATATTAGCTGTTCAGATGTTGTCGGTCGGAGATGAAAGTCTGCAACAAAAATTAGTCGACTACAAAGAAAGTCTGAAGAAAAAAATAGTGAAAGCTAACGAAGAGCTTGCTGCTGTCAAATTTAAATACAAAACGAATTAAAAAAGTGAATGCAGAGGAGGGGTTCAAAAGTCTAATTTAGCACACAGAATACACGGAAAATTACGATTTTATTTGTAAAATGTGTATTTTCAACAGGATATAAATATTTAACTGTGTAATTCGTGTAATCTGTGTGCTATTATATCCTCTTTTGAGACAGTTTCTTTATTATTCACCGTTCACGCAAATATGAACTACCAACGTCGTCAATCTTCTGTCGTCCATATTGGTAATACGCCCATGGGTGGTGATTATCCTATCCGCATACAATCTATGACCAATACTTCTACCATGGATACGGAAGGTTCTGTCAACCAAAGTATCCGGATCATTGAAGCGGGAGGGGAATATGTCAGGCTTACCGCTCAAGGTGTGAAAGAAGCCGAAAATCTGAAAAATATTGAGAACGGATTACATGAAAGAGGATATCATACTCCTTTGGTTGCCGATATTCATTTCAACCCCAAGGCGGCGGAAGCTGCTGCAAGAATCGTAGAAAAAGTACGCATCAATCCGGGAAACTTCATTGACCCGGTCAAAACATTCCAGGTATTTGAATATACCGATGACGAATACCGGGCGGAAGTTGCCAAAATAGAAGAACGTTTTATCCCTTTCCTGAATATTTGTAAGGAATATCATACAGCCATCCGGATTGGTGTCAATCACGGTTCTTTGTCCGATCGCATCATGAGTCGTTACGGAGATACTCCGGAGGGGATGGTTGAATCTTGCCTGGAGTTTCTGAGGATATGTGTGAAGGAAAACTTCCTGAACGTGGTCATCTCCATAAAGGCATCCAATACATCCATCATGGTCAGGACGGTGCATTTACTGGTACAGCGCATGAATGCCGAGCAGATGCATTTCCCGCTGCATTTAGGAGTGACGGAGGCCGGAGACGGTGAAGACGGACGCATCAAATCGGCGGTAGGAATAGGTACGCTCTTGTCGGAAGGAATCGGTGATACGATCAGGGTATCGCTAAGTGAAGACCCGGAAAAAGAAATACCGGTGGCCAGGTTACTGGTTGATTACATCACTTCAAGGGAGAACCACACTCCGATTGAAGAAGTCATATCACTTTCATACGACCCGGTATATCCTCAAAGAAGGAATACGTTTTCAGTGAAGAATATAGGTGGTAAATACCAACCGGTTGTGATTGCAGATCGTTCTCTGACAGATGATTACTCATTTTCTTCTCAATTTCTTCCCGATTATGTGTATATAGGAAAAAAAGAAACCCATTTGTTTCCGGATACAATCGGTAAATTGGTGGATTATGCTGTATATAATAAGAAGGACAATACTTTCCCTGTTTTTAACGTGGAAGAAATAGCTGCGTTGAAACAGTCAGAGGCTTCGCTTAAATTTCTGAGATTGGAATATAATGACCTGAACCAGGAGATTTTTGAGACGCTAAAACCGCATACCGGCACGGTCATTTGGATAACGACAAATCATACCAATGGACTGGGAGAACAACGGGCGGCCATTTTCCGGCTGATGAACGAACATTTTCAGAATCCGCTTGTCGTTCAACGGATTTATAATGAGTCCGAAGCTGAAAAACTACAAATCAAGTCAGGAACAGACTTGGGCGCTTTATTACTGGATATGCTGGTCGATGGGATTGTGTTGACCAATCAGGGGAATATTCCTCAACAGGATGTGGATAGCTGTGCTTTCGGAATCTTGCAGGCAAGCGGACAAAGGGTCAGTAAGACAGAATATATTTCTTGTCCGAGTTGCGGCCGTACTTTGTTTGATTTGCAATCGACCATCAAGAAAGTAAAAGAAGCTACTGCTCATTTGAAAGGCCTGAAAATAGGAATTATGGGCTGTATTGTGAATGGCCCGGGCGAGATGGCTGATGCCCATTATGGTTATGTAGGCGCCGGTCCCGGAAAGATTTCTCTCTACAAAGGTAAAATATGTGTCGAAAAAAATATACCGGAGGAAGAAGCCGTCGAACGGTTGGTTGAACTCATCAAGGCTAATGGAGATTGGCAGGTTGATAAATCCGATAAGAAAGATGAATAAGACACGTGCACCCCGAAACCGAACTTTACAAGTCAATGAATTGGAGATATTCGAATTAAAGAAACGTTTGTTGTATCCTGCGGGTTCTCCGATTCAAACGAAAGAATTATTAGATAAAACCATCTGTGGAGATTTCTTTCAAACGATTGATTTACTCCCGGACGTTTTTGCAGACCTCATCATCATAGACCCTCCCTATAACCTGAGCCGTAATTTTTCGGGACTGAAATTTTCCAGGATGGGAGACGATTCATATCTCGGTTATTTACGTTCCTGGTTTCCTCAACTTATCAGGTGTTTGAAACCCAATGCTTCTCTTTATGTCTGTGGGGACTGGAAATGTACCGCTGCGCTTTACACCGTAATCAGCGAATATCTTGTCGTGATGAACCGGATCACCTGGCAACGCGAAAAGGGGCGGGGAGCGAAAACAAATTGGAAAAACGGCATGGAAGATATCTGGTTTGGAGTGAAGAATCCGAATGATTATTACTTCAATGTCGATGCCGTCAAAATCCGCAGGAAAGTGATTGCTCCATACAAGCAGGACGGTAAACCGAAAGATTGGGAAGAGACCCCGGAAGGAAATTTCAGGATGACCCACCCGTCGAATTTCTGGG
>JAVBSK010000313.1:0-3877 GCA_031556755.1 Bacteroidales bacterium
AAGAGTGACTGTCAATGGTTCTTTGACGGATCACTATAACCCGACAACAAAAGTTGTAAATCTGAGTGAAGATGTATTTTTTGGGAATAGTGTGGCGGCGGCTGCCGTTGCCGCTCATGAGTGTGGTCATGCCATTCAACATGCAAAAGCCTATGCTCCCCTCAAGATGCGTTCAGCCCTGGTTCCCGTAGTGAGTTTTGCATCTCAGTGGGTGCAATGGATTTTATTATTGGGTATTCTTATGATTGGAAGCAATGGACAGGGGAATAGTACGGTATTGCTGATCGGAGTGATTTTATTTGCAATGACTACTTTGTTCAGTTTTATTACTTTACCCGTGGAAATAGATGCGAGTATGCGAGCCTTGACTTGGCTCAGAACTTCAGGAATCACCAATTCTTTCAATCATAACAAAGCAGAAGGCGCTCTGCGGTCGGCTGCATATACTTATGTTGTTGCGGCGCTTGGTTCGTTAGCCACACTGTTGTACTATGTTTCCATCCTGTTAGGTGGAAAACGGAATGAATAATTTATTTGATCTTATTTTGTGGAGAAAAGAATAAAATTGAATGTATTGGGCATCACTTTCAGCCAGGTGCAGGCGGGAGCGTATGCTTTGGTCCTGGCGGAAGAAAAAGGATCCCGTAGGATGCCTATTATCATTGGAACGCCTGAAGCCCAGTCTATTGCAATTTTTCTGGAAGGCCTTCATCCTCCACGTCCTTTGACGCATGATTTGTTTATTACTTTCATAGAGAAGGCTAATATTCAATTGAAGGAAATCTTTATATATAAATTTTCAGATGGCGTTTTCTTCTCGGATCTGACATTTATCCAGGATGGTAATGAGATAAAGATAGATTCGAGAACGTCGGACGCTATTGCTTTGGCAATCAGAGCCAGAATCCCAATTTATACTACCGAAACTATTTTGACGGAAGCTGGTATCCTGATGGAAGAAGATGCAGACCAAGCCATAACACAAGAAGATGAGTCGGTGTTTCAATCAGATCCGCTCAAACAGGAAGAAGCGCTTTCCGAAGAAGATTTGAAGCAATTGATGAATGAAGCAATTGCCAACGAAGATTATGAAAAGGCTTCAAAAATCAAAGATATATTGATGAAAAGAAAATCGTAAAATTATTCTTTTCATGCATATTTTTTATACCCCCGAAATATTGACTTCATTGGAACTTCCTTCGGAAGAAGCGCAGCACTGTACCCGTGTCTTAAGATTGAAAGAGAGGGCAGAAATTATGCTTACTAATGGTAAGGGATTGTTCTTCAAGGCACAGATAACGTATATATCTTCCAAACGATGTGATGTGGAGATTCTTGAAACGATTTCTTGTGATCTGCCGTGGCGAAACCGGATTCATATTGCTATGGCTCCTGCAAAAAATATGGACAGGAATGAATGGTTTGTGGAAAAAGCCGTAGAAATAGGAATAAATCAAATATCTTTCCTGGACTGCCGGTACTCGGAGAGGGTTCATATAAAGACAGACCGGATAGAAAAAATTATGATTGCTGCAATGAAGCAATCGCAAAAAGCGGTTCTGCCTCAATTGGAAGGAATTATTGATTTTGATAAATTTATAACCAGGGATTTTGGAGGCCAGAAATTTATAGCTCATTGTCATCCTGAAGATAAAAGGAGCTTGAGTGGACTCTGTCAGAAAGGAGAAGATATACTTGTCTTGATTGGCCCTGAAGGTGATTTCAGTAAAGAAGAGGTGGATAAAGCAGTTCAATACGGATTTCTTCCGGTTTCTTTAGGAAAGTCCAGATTACGGACGGAGACTGCAGCGTTGGCGGCTTGTCATACAATCCATATAATTAACGAATTATAATTTGCGTTCAATGAAAAAGTGGATGCGTAAGCTATTGATCTGGATCAGAAATATCGTTCTCTCCCTTTTTGCTCTCAGCTTGTTTTTTGTGTTACTTTTCAAATATTTTCCTGTCTATTATACTCCATTGATGTTTATCCGTTCTTTTGAACAAGTCAAAGACGGAAAAAACATCAAAATGGAACACGACTGGGTGCCGATTTCTGAAATATCTCAAAATATGATACAAGCGGTTGTCGCTTCGGAAGATAATTTATTTATGATTCACAATGGCTTTGACTATCAACAAATCGAATTGGCCAGAAAAGAAGCTCAACACGGGAAACGTCAACGGGGAGCAAGTACGATTACTCAGCAAACGGCCAAGAATGTTTTCCTATGGCCGGGAAAATCATATTTACGTAAGGGATTGGAAGCCTATTATACCGTACTGATAGAATTTGTCTGGGGTAAAGAGCGCATCATGGAGGTTTATCTTAATTCGATTGAAATGGGAGATGGTATTTATGGTGTTGAGTCCGTTGCTATGGAACATTTTAATAAACACGCATATAAATTGTCCAAGGAAGAGGCAGCTTTGATTGCCGCATCATTGCCTAATCCAAGGAGATATAACTCTGCACACCCGACGCCTTTCCTGATCAGAAGGCAAGGGAAAATACTTTCTCTGATGAATAAAATCATCAAGGTCGATTTTGGTAAGGATGGAGACTCAGATAGTAAGGAGAAGAAATCAAATAAAAAAAGAAAAAAATGGCAAGCTTCCAATTCATAGATTGGGATATGATAGTTTATTCCGAGGCATATGAACAGCAAAAGAAACTGTTTGAAAACGCATTGGATAAGAAATCAAAAGACATACAAGTTGAGAATAAGCTGATTTTCTGTCAACATCCGCATGTGATTACAATAGGTAAACATGGGAAATATGGAAATTTGCTGTATCCAGAAACGTTTTTGAAAGAGAACGGTATTTCTCTTTTCCAGATTGACAGGGGAGGAGACATCACCTATCATGGCCAGGGACAATTGGTCGTTTATCCGATTTTTGATATTGAAGATTTTCAACTTGGACTGAAGTCATACATTTATTTGCTAGAGGAGGCAATTATTTTGTTGTTGAAAGAATACGGTATTTCCGGACAACGGATGAATGATGCAACAGGTGTTTGGCTGGATGTGGAAAATCCGTCAACCGTAAGAAAAATATGTGCGATTGGAGTTAAATCAAGTCGTTATGTTACGATGCATGGATTGGCTCTGAATGTAAATACCGATTTGGATTATTTCAGATTTATTAATCATTGTGGTTTTGTATATAAAGGAGTGACTTCGATGCAAAAAGAATTGGGAGAAGAAGTCTCATTTATGCAGATAAAAGTTAAATTATTGGCGATTTTTCAAGAAATTTTTCAAAAAAGATAAAAAAACATTTACATCAGGTGTGATTTATCCGTTGAAAATTTGCCAAATACTTAAAATACAATATCTTTGTGGTTTCTTGAGAAAGATAATCAGATTATTAAAAAAACAAACACTAAGAAAATGGAAAATTTAGTTGGTCAAATTAAAGAAACTTTTGCTGCTTTTTCTACAGATGCTCAGTCTCAAATTGAAAAGTCAAACAAAGCAGCCGGAACACGCGCACGTAAGGCATCTTTGGAGCTTGAAAAAATGTTGAAAGAGTTCAGAAAAGCATCTTTGGAATTCTCAAAAAAATAATTGGGGTTTTCAGAAGGAAAAAAAACTGTTACGGAAATCTTCGTAACAGTTTTTTTATGCCTATACCCGAAAGAACTCGTTTTATCGCGGTCTTGGCGGATATTTCAACATTAAACCATTTTTTCAATACTCCACACAAAGGCATGTAAACCCTGCGCTTCGGTTTTCATGTCAAGTTCGTGCAAAACTTCCAGTAATTTATCTACTTTCTCATCTTCAATCATGGTGAGAATCGCTGAATTCATTGTCGGCCAGGCATGATCGCCATAATGAGGTTGTCCTCTCTTACTTCCACGTCCCTG
>JAVBSK010000348.1:0-5921 GCA_031556755.1 Bacteroidales bacterium
AAAATGAATCATACAAAGTAGTGAAAAACTGATAGTAATACTTTGGCTGATTTTATTTTTTATGACTTGGCGCTTGGGTGGTTTTAGACATACTTCCACAAAGGCGCCAAGGCATAAAGAAACGTAAATTTGAACTCCTGAAACTTAACCGTGCAAGATATAACATCATGTTGTATCTAAAAATAATATATCCAGATAAACAATGAAACGATCTACTCTTTTAACTGTCATCTTTTTCCTCTTAATCGTATTTTCAGTAAACTCACAGGAGAAGCCTAAGGCTTATGTGGTTTCGAACGCCCATTTCGATACCCAATGGAATTGGGATGTACAAACGTCTATTAACCAGTATATTAAAAATACGGTCAATCAGAATTTATTCCTGTTGGGAAAATATCCTGACTACATTTTCAATTTTGAAGGAGGAATCAAATATGCATGGATGAAAGAGTATTATCCGGAACAATATGAGCAGGTGAAGAAATACATCAGAGACGGCAGGTGGCATGTTTCGGGTAGTACCTGGGATGCTACAGATACCAATATTCCTTCGCCGGAATCGTTTGTACGTAATGTCCTTTACGGACAACAATTTTACAAAGATGAATTTGAAGTGCAAGGTACGGATATATTTCTGCCAGACTGCTTTGGTTTCGGCTGGCAGTTGCCTACTATTGCCTCGCATTGCGGTTTGATTGGTTTTTCTACACAAAAACTGCATTGGCGTGAAAATCCTTTTTATGGAAAAAATAAAGTGCCGTTTGACATCGGGCTTTGGCAAGGTGTTGATGGATCTAAAATTATGCTGGTTGCGGAGGCATACGATTATGTAACCAAATGGAAAGACGAGGACTTAAGTCAAAATAAAAAACTGATGGATTTAGCCGGATCTTCTCCGTTGAAATTGACCTATCATTATTATGGAACCGGAGATATAGGAGGTTCACCTACGATTGAATCGGTTCGTTCCATAGAAAAGGGAGTGCAAGGAAACGGTCCTGTCCGGATTATCAGCGCCACAAGCGACCAGTTATTCAAAGATATGCTTCCTTTTGAAAAACATCCTGAATTGCCACTGCATACGGGTGGGTTATTGATGGATGTGCATGGAACCGGCTGTTACACTTCTCAGGCCGCCATGAAATACTATAACCGGAAAAATGAATTAACAGCAGATGCTGCTGAAAGAGCTGCGGTAGTCGCCGATTGGGCGGGTGCATTGAAATATCCGCAAATGACCCTTAACGACTCCTGGAAAAGATTTATATGGCATCAGTTTCACGATGACCTCACCGGAACAAGTATTCCGAGGGCATACGAATTCTCCTGGAATGATGAATTGCTTTCACAAAAACAATTTACACAGGTATTGACAACTTCCATAGGAGGAATTACTAAAGGACTGGATACTAATACAAAAGGAACTCCTATAATTATTTACAATACAATTTCCCAACCGGTGAAAGATCTGGTGGAAGTACGTATTCAATCGGATAAACCTGTTCAACAGTTGTCCGTGTATAATGAGAAAGGGCGTGAAGTCCCGTCTCAATTGATTGCTTATCAAAATGGAGAGGCGAAATTTTTAGTTGCGGCAGAAGTTCCTGCTCTGTCATTTGCAGTATATGATGTCAGAACCGGAAAATCCGCTCTGCGTTCCGCATTGAAAGTGTCTGAAAATAGTATAGAAAATAATATATATAAACTAATGTTGGATAGTAACGGGGATATTATCTCGATCATCGATAAGCGGGAAAACAAAGAGTTGGTGAAAGAAGGTAAAGCGATTCGTCTGGCGCTTTTCCCGGAAAACGAGTCTTTTTCCTGGCCGGCCTGGGAAATACTGAAGAAAACAGTGGATAACGAACCTGTGTCTATTACAGCCAATGTAAAGATTTCCATTGCTGAAAAAGGACCTGTAAGAGCTGCTCTTTGTGTAGAGCGAACTTATCATAAATCGACTTTCAGACAATACATATCTTTGACTGAAGGCGCTCAGGACGATCGTATTGATTTTGTTTCTGAAATAGACTGGCAAACTTCCAATGCTTTGTTGAAAGCTGAATTCCCCTTGACCGTAGATAACGAAAATGCGACTTACGATCTTGGTATAGGTCAGGTGCAACGGGGAAATAATACTAAAACCGCTTATGAAGTCTATGCTCAATATTGGGCGGATCTGACCGACCGGAATCATTCTTATGGCGTTTCTGTGTTGAATAACAGTAAGTACGGTTGGGATAAGCCGGATAACAATACTTTACGTTTGACCTTGTTACATACTCCTAAAACCAAAAACGGATTCAGTTATCAGGACAAGCAGGATTTTGGATTCCATACCTTTACTTATTCTCTTGTCGGTCATACCGGCAGTTGCGTGGATGCCAAAACAGTGTGGAAAGCGGAAATATTGAATCAACCCCTGAAAGCTTTTATTGCTCCCAAACACAAAGGAGAGTGGGGCAGGTCATTTTCTTTCGCTCGTACCAATAGCGATCAGATCATATTAAAAACTTTAAAGAAAGCAGAAAAAACAGAAGATTATGTGCTTCGTTTCTATGAAACTACCGGTAAACCTGCACAGCATATGGAAATCACTTTAGCTTCGGAAATTATGGAAGCGTATGAGTTGAATGGAGTGGAAGATAGGAAAGGTAAGGCTGTGATTGAAGGTAATAAGTTGAAATTCGATATGACTCCTTTTTCAATGAAAACATTCTCCGTCAAATTAAAACCTGCGGAAAAATCATTAAAATCTCCGGTTTCTCTGCCGGTGCCATTGAATTACGATATGAAAACGGCGACGCTCAATTATTTTACCAATGAAGCCGATTTCGACGGTAAAGGAAATTCTTTTGCCGCCGAATTATTCCCGGAAACACTTGTTTGTGATGGTATTGAATTCCGTCTCGGAGAAAGAGAATTGAAGAACGGATTGAAATGTGAAGGAGACACCATTCTTTTGCCGCAGAACGGCAGTTATAATAGACTATATATCCTTGCTGCAGCAAGGAAAGAAGATACACAAGTCAGTTTCTATGTGGATCAGACCGCTCATCGGCTAACGGTGCCGTATTATTCCGGATTTATCGGACAATGGGAACATACCGGTCACACCAAAGGTTTTTTGAAAACACCTGAAGTAGCTTTTATAGGTACTCATAAACATACATCCAGGGAAAATAAGGATATTCCTTATGAATTTACTTATCTGTTTAAGTTCGGGGTGGATATCCCTAAAAATGCGAAGCAGCTTGTTCTGCCTGAAAGTCCCGGTGTAGTCTTGTTTGCCATTAGCCTGGCTCAATATGCCACTGATAATGTTCAGCCGGCTTCCGAATTGATATATACTTCATTGAGAGAAAAGCAATCGAAATGAATAAATGCTTAAAAAACAGTAAAATGAAACAGTTTCTTATAATTCTTATTGTCCTGTTGTCTTTTGAAGCGGCTAGCGCACAGAAAAAGACGGATGTATTGTCTCCTGACGGGGAAATGAAAGTAAGCATAAATATTGCGGATAAGATTTATTATTCGGTGGAATATAATAATGATCTGATACTGAAAGATTGTTACTTACAACTAACCCTGGATAATGAAACATTGGGAGCCAATCCCAAATTGACAGGACAAAAAAGATCTTTGATCAATGAAGTAATTCGTCCCGTCATTCCTTTTAAGTTTTCTGAGGTGAAAAACTATTGTAGCTCGTTGCGCTTGAATTTCAAAGGAGATTACGCTGTTGAGTTCAGGGTTTATGACGATGGTATGGCTTACCGTTTTATTACCAATAAAAAGAATGAAGCTATAGTGAAGGGAGAGGATTTTGTGATTCATTTTCCCGGAGATTACCTGGCGCATCTGCAGGAAACGGAATCATTCAAGACATCATATGAGAATCCTTATACGCATAAAGCTACAGGAGATTTTACAACATCCGATAAGATGTCGACTCTACCGGTATTGATTGATACCCGGAAACAATATAAAATATTGATTTCTGAGTCAGACTTGTCCGATTATCCCTGTATGTTCCTGAAAGGTTCAGGTAGCAATAGCATGCGCTCCGTATTTCCTAAAAATCCTTTGGAGTTCGGGGAAGATGGGGATCGCAGTGTGAAGCTATTGAAAGAGGCTGATTATATTGCAAAAACACAAGGAAAAAGAACATATCCCTGGAGATACTTTGTCATCACAAAAAATGATGGGGAACTGTTGGAAAATACAATGACTTGTAAACTGGCATCTCCATGTGAGTTGACTTCGACCGCTTGGATCAAGCCTGGTCTGGTTAGCTGGGAATGGTGGAACGATGCTTCTCCGTACGGTGCTGATGTTAATTTTGAATCCGGATATAATCTGGATACTTATAAGTACTATATCGATTTTGCGTCCAGGTTTGGTATTCCTTATATTATTATGGACGAAGGCTGGGCGAAGAGTACACAGGATCCCTTTACTCCTAATCCAAAAGTGAACGTACATGAACTGATCCGTTACGGAAAAGAAAAAAATGTCGGCATTATTCTATGGTTGACCTGGTTGACAGTGGAGAATCACTTCGAATTATTTAAAACATTCAGCGATTGGGGTGTTTCCGGAGTGAAGATAGATTTTATGGATCGCAGCGACCAATGGATGGTGAATTATTACGAACGGGTTGCAAAGGAGGCTGCCAATAACAAATTATTTGTAAGTTTCCACGGTTCTTTCAAACCGGCAGGACTAGAATACCGTTATCCCAATGTGCTCACTTATGAAGGAGTCAGGGGATTGGAACAAGGTGGAGGTTGTTACCCCGATAATACGACTTTTCTCCCGTTTATGCGCAATGCCGTCGGTCCGATGGATTTTACTCCCGGCGCCATGCTTAATATGCAACCGGATGTTTATTCCGCCCGGCGACCTAATAATGCAGGTAAAGGAACACGGGTCAATCAGATGGCTATGTTTGTTGTTTTTGAAACCGGATTACAGATGCTGGCGGATAATCCGACGCTGTATTACAGGGAAAAAGAATGTACGGAATTTATTGCTCAGATTCCGGTGACCTGGGATGAAACCCGGGCATTGTATGCCGAAGCCGGAGAAGCGCTTGTTGTCGCCAAACGCAAAGGAGATGAATGGTTTATCGGAGCGATGTGTAACGGAAAAGAGAAAACCAGATCCGTTGAAATCAGTCTGGACTTCTTACAACCTGGAAAAACTTACCAGATGACTTCTTTTGAAGATGGAATCAATGCCGGAAGACAAGCAATGGATTACCGTAAAAAGACATCTTCTGTCGATTCAGGCCGGAAAATGACCATCAATATGGTTAAGAATGGAGGTTGGGCGGCGCGTTTGAAATAGTTTCATTTTTAATATATCGCTTGTAAATTTTTAAACAGTTTCTAAAATGAAAGGAATTCGATTAGTGAAAAGTGGGATCGTGAGTATTTGTTTATTGGCTGTAATCCCATTTCAGAATGAGTTGAAAGCAGCAGGTTTGTATTTTTCCGAGAAGGTTGCTATCAAACAGGAAATGGACGGTAATAACAATTTCAATACATTTCCGGATGGAAAATCTCCGGTAGAAGTCGGAAAAAAAATATCAAACCGGTATCTTGAATTTCCTTTCCGGAATTTTGGAGGAATTCAAAACATAAAAACGGGAGAGGTCACTTATCCTGAAGTATGTACCTGGCTTGGTGCCCTCAGGTTTGCCAAAACAACGAGAAATAAAGAATTATGTGAAAAATTACAAGTCCGTTATTATAGTTTGTTCGGGAAAGATAAACGTTTGGTTCCTAATCCTGACCACGTGGATCATACGGTGTTTGGAGCTATTCCCCTGGAATTATTTATACAAACAGGAAATCCTTGTTTTTATCATGCTGGTATTTATTATGCAGATAAACAGTGGGAAATGCCTGAAAATA
>JAVBSK010000185.1:0-5946 GCA_031556755.1 Bacteroidales bacterium
TGCAACGCCATCCGCACCCACATTCAGAGTCTTGGAGTAGTCGATCATTGCCGCCCAACCATCAGCGATACTCCCGCCTCCAAGCGTTGACAATCCCAGGAAAAGCACAAGAAATGATCCCAGAATAAGAATAGGCGTTTGGATAGCCGACAGAGTCATCACTCCTTTCATACCCCCCAAAACCGTAAAAACGCCTGTCAGAACGATCAAACCAATAGCGCCATACCAAAAAGGTAAGCCCAATAAACTCTCCATAAAGATACCTCCGGTAAATGCCGTAACGCTTACTTTAGTCAACACATAGGCTATAAGAGTGATGATAGACAGCCACGAACCCGTTTTCGGCGTATAACGATATTTAAGGAAATCTGGCATCGTTATGATTTTCCCCATTTTATTATTCATCAGTTGGTAAAACGGCACAAAAAGCCATCCCAGAATGAGTATCATCCAACCTTGCATCTCCCAGTGAGCCATACCAACACCGGCTTTTGCACCCGTACCGGCAAGTCCTACCAGATGTTCAGATCCAATGTTTGCAGCAAAAATAGCTGCACCAATGATATACCAAGGCTCACCTTTACCGAATACATAATCTTCGCTGTTGGCGCCTTGTTGCAAACGCTTGTCTTTCTGTACTGAACGCCATACAGCCCATGTCACTGCTAAAATCCCGACTGCGATAATGACCCAGTCGAGCCAAATAAATTCTTGTGAATTCCAAGTCATGATATTTAATTTAATTAATTATGTGCTAATGTACCGGATGCTTATTGATTAATATTCCTCCCATCGGCTTACCCGCATATTATTTAATCAGCACAATGTAATGATTCCGTGAATTTCCCTATCTGTTGATATTTCTCATATAATCCGGCATATATCCGATGGTTTTCCTCATTGGGTTTATATTCAAATGCAAAGCCCTGTCCCATTGACTTTTGAGCATCCTCTACCCTATCATAAACACCTGCGACAACAGCAGCAAACATGGCGGCTCCAAAGGCACAGGCTTGTTCCGCTCTAGCCACTTTGATAGGCATTCCCAACACATCGGATAAGGTCTGCATCACAAATGGAGATTTCAGAGATATTCCTCCAATACCAATGACTTCTTTGATTTCAACGCCATTTTCCAGGAAGCGATCAACAATAGCCTTTGATCCGAAAGCAGTGGCTTCTACCAATGCGCGGAAAATCAACGGAGCGGTGCTTCCCAAAGTCAATCCGGTAATACTTCCTTTGACCATCTGGTTGGCATCCGGCGTCCGGCGTCCGTTCATCCAATCCGTTGCGATGATCGTACTTTCCGATACAGGCACTTTTTCTGCCTCTTTCGTTAATGCAGGAATAATATTGTTGATAGCCTCTTCTATCAATTTTTCTTTAGTCCCGGCATCTATCAGGTTTGAAGTTCCAATGAGCATATTGACCGGCCATTCCAAAACGCGTTTGAACCAGGCATAAACATCACCGAATCCGGATTGACCGGCTTCCAGTCCTACCATTCCGGGTATCACGGAACTATCAACCTGGCCGCAAATTCCGGGAATGAGTTTGTTTTCAATCTCCTGATACGGAACAACCATGATATCACAGGTAGAGGTACCGATGACCCGTACAAAAGCGCCGGGTTTAATTTCTGCTCCGACAGCGCCCATGTGACAATCGAATGCACCAACGGCGACCGCCACCTGGGTAGTCAATCCTAAACGTCTAGCCCATTCTTCCGTCAAATAGCCTACTTTGGTGTTACTGGATTGAGTTTCCCGGTATAACCGTGTACGGAATCCGGTCAGTAGAGGGTCCAATGTTATCAGAAATTTTTCGGAAGGAAGTCCGTCCCAATCATCATGCCACATCGCCTTATGACCAGAGGCGCAACGGCTTCTCAACATTGTTTCCGGCTTCGTATTGCCGGTTATCAGTCCCGGCAACCAGTCACAATGTTCTACCCAGGAATAAGCAGCTTCCCTGACTTTCTCGTCTTTACGGAGCAAATATAACATCTTAGCCCACACCCATTCCGAAGAATAGATTCCTCCTTCATAGGCGGTATAATCAATCTCCCATGATTTGGACAATTGATTGATTTCTGCAGCTTCCCGGATTGCCGTATGATCTTTCCAAAGTACAAACATAGCATTCGGATTTTCCGCGAATTCAGGAAGTAATGCCAATGGAGTTCCTTCGCTGTTTGTTAATACAGGAGTCGAACCAGTCGTATCGAATGCCATTCCCACCACATTTTCGGCCGGTCCCTGCGGGGATTTTTCCAAAGCTTCCCGGATCGTAGCCTCCATCACTTCAATGTAATCAAGCGGATGTTGACGATATTGATTATGTTTGGGTTCACAATAACTTCCTTTTATCCAACGGGGATAATATTTCACAGCGGATGCCAGTTCTTTCCCATCGACGGCATCACATATTACCGCCCGACAAGAATCCGAGCCATAATCTAATCCTATAACATATTTCATGATTTCAATGTATCAATTAGTTAATATAGCAATATGCCAATGAAAACCCAAATTGGCACATTGGCTATTGATTTATTGGCAAATTATCTTAATGCTTTATTTAACATATAATAAACTTCATTATTTCTTAAGTCCTGACGGAACTGGCGTATATTGGTATTTTTATCAATAATCAACATTTCGATGTCCGCAATCTCTGCATAATCTTCCAACATTTCAGTAGTAACGGAAAATGAAAAACTGGAATGATGAGTACCTCCGGCCAGGATCCACGCTCCCGCTCCTATTTCGAAATCCGGCATTGGTTTCCACAACGCACACGCTACAGGGAGTTTAGGAAGCGGTTGCGGTTCCCTCACTTCGACTTCGTTTACAATCATACGAAAACGGTTACCCATGTCCACAATCGTAGCTGCAACACCATCTCCCTGATGAGCCTGGAACACTAAACGAGCGCAAGTACGGGCATCTCCGATTCCCAGGAAATGAACTTCTATACGAGGTTTTGTTCCTGTGATTTCTGGGTTGATTTCCAACATATGAGATTGAAGGATGGTACTATTTTCTCCATCAAAATTCAATGTATAATCTTCCAGGAACGATTGCCCACCGGGTAAACCCTGTCCCATCACCCACATTGTGCGGACAAGAGCTGCCGATTTCCAGTCTCCTTCAGCTCCGAATCCGTAACCTTCCGCCATCAAGCGTTGAGAAGCAAATCCCATCAATTGTTTCATCCCTTCCAGTTCATTGAAACTGGTGGTAAAGGCTTTCGCTCCTTTGTCCTGAAGAAAACGGCGAAGGCCTATTTCCTGAGCTGCCGCATCCCGTACAAACTGATGTTTTTCAGCGCCTTTCTTACAATCGGGAGCAAAATCATATATCTTTTCATATTCAATAATCAATGCATCAATTTCTGCGTCGGAAACAGCTTCTACATAAGGCATTAATGTTGCAATGGGAGCATTATCCACATGATATCCCAAACGAATTTCAGCTTCCACTTTGTCTCCGTCAGTTACGGCAACATTGTTCATATTGTCTCCAAAACGAATGATAAGCATATCCTGTGAATCCGCCCAACCAGCGCAAACACGCATCCATGATGCAATTTTCTTTTGCGTTTCTTCATCTTTCCAGTAACCAACCACTACTTTGCGAGGTTTACGTAACCGACTGGTAATATGGCCAAATTCACGGTCTCCATGAGCCGATTGGTTCAGGTTCATGAAATCCATATCAATTTCATTCCAGGGAATTTCTTTATTATATTGAGTATGAAAATGAAGTAAGGGTTTTTTATAATCTATCAAACCATGTATCCACATTTTTGCCGGAGAAAAAGTATGCATCCAGGTAATCATACCCGCGCATTTTGTACTGGCGTTGGCGGTGCGCATAATTTCCGAGATTTCCATTGATGAATTAGCAGTGCCTTTATAAACTACTTTGATAGGAAGAATACCCGAATCGTTCAAGCCTTTTACCATTTCCGTAGAATGTGAGTCTACTGCTACTACTGCGTCACCTCCGTACAATAATTGCGCTCCGGTAACAAACCAAATTTCTAAGTCTTTAAATTCCATATTATTATTTTTTTGTGTGCACAGTATATAGTGCACGGTCATTATTATTAATATTTTTCTATTTTAACAAACATATCATATTATACACTGCGTACCTTAAGTATTGTGCATCTGAATTTACTGCCCATAGTATGATTCAGGTCCATGTTTCCGAAAAAAATGCTTTTGAATAAGCGGCTCATTCATTGTCAATGCGGGGTTGATACAAAAAGCAATATATGCCATTTTAGCTACCTGTTCCATCACCACAGCGTTATGAACAGCATCATGAGCATCTTTTCCCCAGGAAAAAGGGCCATGGTTTTTTACCAAAACCCCTGGCAGATCAGCAACATTCAGATTGTTAAATCGCTCAACAATAACTATTCCCGTCTCTTTTTCATATTCCCCCTTGACTTCCTGTTCCGTCATATCACGGGTACAAGGAATCGCACCACTGAAATAATCTGCATGTGTAGTTCCTATATTCGGAATATCCTTTCCTGCCTGTGCCCATGCAGTTGCATAAGTTGAATGAGTATGAACAACTCCTCCTATGGAAGGAAAAGCCTTGTATAATTCCAGGTGAGTCGCCGTATCCGAAGATGATTTTAATCTCCCTTCCACGATTTTTCCTTCCAGATCAACAATCACCATGTCATCCGCTTTCATATTCTCATAAGACACTCCCGAAGGTTTGATAACAACCAAGCCTTTTTCTCGGTCTATTCCGCTCACGTTTCCCCATGTGAAAATAACCAGACCATGTTTGACCAAGTCCAAGTTAGATTCAAAAACCTGTTCTTTTAATGATTCTAACATATTTTTATACCTAAATTCAGAGTCCTTATTTTTATTGATTTTTATATTGCATTTAGAAAAAGCGCAATCAGATTGCAATATTACAAAATAAGTGCGAAAGATACACTTATATTTTTATGTTATAAAACATATAATGAAAGTTTTATCTTCCCAATACGTATTATCAGAGATTTTTGATTTATTTACAAAAAAACAAGTTGAATATTTGGAAGCTTAACTCACAGAAACTTAGGCAAAGATAAAAAGAATTAAAAGATATTCATGGATATTCAATAACTAGAATCATATTGAATATTCAATATGCAAGAAAGCATAAGTTTACAATTCCATTTTTCCGAAAATAAGATATCTCTTATAGTTCATGGTCATAAAGGAAGTATATCATTCATATTACGGATAAAAATAAGATCTCTGATTCATCAAAACTCCCGGGGAAACACGCTTTTCGGAGAATAAGCTATGAGATTCAAAATATAAGACAAAAACTATTATTTTTTTGGTTAAGGCTAAGGCCAGTGAATTACCATCCTTGTCCAAAATCACTTCTCCGGATGGCAAATATCTGACAATCACATACGACTTTCATATGTGATTGTTATATTAACAGTCTGATAAACTTAAATATAACAAATAGGATAATAAAAATAAACTACTAACTCAGGAATATAAAACCAACATTGGGGTATCCGTATGGAATAACATCTTGCGAGCCATACTCGGATTAAACAGACGAGATAGAATATTTCGTTTGTGAGTTGCCATGGATATGATATCAATTGAGTGCTTCCGGACAAATTTCTCCATATTTAGTACAAAATCAGCACCTTCAATGATATCATATTTAATAGATATCCTCGGATATTGTTTTTCGAAATAATCCTTGATTCCAGACAATTTAATTTCATTCCAGGCATCTTGTCTGTTTGCAACATGAAACAAAACATATTCTACATTATAATTTTCAAACATACGAAACAAAGTATCTACAGCCAATAAATCTTTTTGTTCGAAACTTGTTCCGAAAGCAATTTTTTTCACATCTGAAAAATCATTGAAAGGTGTATTTTCCGGAATAG
>JAVBSK010000250.1:0-3370 GCA_031556755.1 Bacteroidales bacterium
GAAGAAATATATCCCGAAACGGATAACAGGAGATTCAACTTCGGATCATTGGAACAAGTAATGGAAGGAAAATTCCGTCCGGGACATTTCAATGGTGTCGCACAGGTTGTCAGCAAACTCTTTGACATCACACAACCGGATAGGGCTTACTTCGGAGAAAAGGATTTTCAACAACTAACCATCATCAGAGCTATGGTACACCAACTCAATTACCCTGTCAAGATTGTTCCCTGTCCTATTGTCAGAGAAGCAGACGGATTGGCTATGAGCAGCCGGAACAGGAGGTTGACTCCCGGACAAACAAAACACGCCCCGGTTATCTACCGGACACTGCTGCAAAGTTTTGATTCTAAAAATCACTCGACCATCTCCGGATTAAAAAAACAAGTGATAGAAACAATAGAGAAAACTCCGGAACTAAAAGTGGAATATTTTGAGATTATAGATGGAAATACGTTACAAAGCATCTCCGAATGGAACAGTACAAAGTACATAATCGGATGTATCGCAGCATTTTGCGGGGAAATCAGGTTAATAGATAATATCACATACATCAATAATTAATTAAAATTCAAAGTTATGAGAAAAGTTGTTTTTTTAATGCTCTTACTTGTCGCTAATTATTCAGGAATATTTGCTCAATATGATTCCTCTGAAAGAATAATCCCTCCTCAGGAATTTACAGAAGGAGATAGCCTGGATATGGCCCTCCAAAGTCCGAAATTAACGCTTATCCCGGAAAAAGTTTTTAATATGACAAACTTAAGAATATTGGATTTATCTTTCAACAGAATAGGTACAATCAATCCCAAAATTCTGAATTTGACTAAACTAGAAACAATTTATCTATCCGGTAATCAATATCTTACATCACTTCCTGATTTTTTAACCGAAATGAAAAGTTTGAAAACCATCTATTTGGAAGGAATGGGAACCTGGTCTAAAGCAAAAAAACAGGAAACTGTCAATCGTTTCGAGAAAAAAGGCATCAGGGTGATTACAGAATAAAATCTTCTCTCCTGCACATTTCAACCGGATGTAAAAAGACATACAATAGATTAAACGCTTGCCTCTTCATCTTTTCAAGAGCAAGCGTTTATTATATGGTTTTATTCATATATCTTTGTCGCAAATTTTGGAAACTGGTTAAAAATTGAATAACGGATGTTAATTGAAGTTGTAAAATCAAAGTTACATCGAGTCAGCGTCACGGAAGCAAATCTGAATTACATAGGAAGTATCACTATTGACGAAGACCTGATGGATGCAGCCAATCTGATTGCAGGAGAGAAAGTACAAATTGTCAACAATAACAATGGAGAACGTTTTGAAACTTATGTTATAAAAGGGGAACGTAATTCCGGAGTCATTTGTATCAATGGAGCAGCCGCCCGGAAAGTTCAACCCGGAGATATTGTCATCATCATGTCTTATGCCTTGATGGATTTCGAAGAGGCCAAAACATTTAAACCTGCTATTGTGTTTCCTGATACGACAACTAATAAATTGATCTGATTCTTATGATTGATTTCCAACCGGTTCGTATCGAAGATCGCGACCTGATTAATCAGTTTTTTTCTTTATCCGATTATCGCAACTGCGATTTCTCGTTTGCCAATATCTTCTGTTGGAAACACAAGTATGATACCACCTTTGCCATCGTGGAGGATTTCTTGTTCTTCAGGTTCTATGCCGGCCATCATACTCCCGGATACATGATGCCTATAGGAAACGGAGATCTCAAAACAGCGCTGGAAATTCTTCAGGCGGACGCAAAAGAACGAGGTCACAGATTACTCCTGTATGCAATCACAAGAAACATGTTTGACCGGATAGAAACGGTTTTTCCCGCTCAATTCAGATATCACCCTGACAGGGATTGGTCGGAATATATTTATTCAGCTCAGGATTTAATCACTTTGTCCGGAAAAAAATATCAATCTAAACGCAATCATATCAATCGATTCAGGAAGACATATGATAATTACGAATATTTACCTATAACCAGAGAAATTATTCCCGAATGTCTGGAACTTTACTACCAGTGGTGCAAGGAAAACGGGGGATGCAATGAAGATATATCGCTGATAGAAGAGCGACATGCGACTCAAAAGGCGTTTCACTACTACGAAGACCTCGGATTGAAAGGAGGCGCCATCCGTTTGAATGGAAAAATTGTGGCATATTCCTACGGGCAACAATTGACGGCGGATACTTTCGGCGTACATGCAGAAAAATCCCTGTATGATATCGAAGGAGGATTTACCATGATCAATCAGCAATTTGCAGAACATGAATGTGCTCAGTTTGTTTATATAAACAGAGAAGAGGATTTGGGTATCGATTCACTGCGTAAAGCGAAAGAATCCTATCATCCTATATATTTATTGGAAAAAGGTTATGTAGAAAGCTTATGATTATTCAACCGAAAAAAAAACATCAGCAACAAATTCAGGAAATGTGGAAACTTTGTTTTCCCGATACCGATGCATTCATCCGTTTCTATTTTGAGAAAATTTACCGGAAAGAAGACGCATTGATTCTGGTTGATGAAAATGAAATTCCCCTTGCTTTCCTGCAAATACTTCCCCATCAAATCAAAATAGAGGAGTCTGTCTACACTGCGGGATATCTTTCAGGAGTCATGACTCATCCGGGACATAGGAATCAGGGACATATGAACGCTTTAATGAAAGCCGCTCTGGAGTTGATGAAAAAACGCCAATATACTTTCTCTTTTCTGATTCCTCAAAATGCACAAATGTTTGATATCTATTCCAAATACGGATTTGAAAGAGCATTTCCTAAATCTTTTGGGTACACAGATCTAAAAATAAACGACAAACTGATTTATGAAACTGTTAAAATTTATGACAGCTTCAACGAATTACGAATTGACGAAGTATATGCTACTTATTCCTGGTTTTTATCACAGAAAGAAAATGTAGTATTGAAAACCAAAGACCAATTCGTACACATCCTGGAAGATTTATTTTTAGACGGAGGACGTGTTTTTTACATAGAACAGGAAGGTATCGCCCTGATTTTCACATGGAAGCACCAGGTTGCCATCAAAGAACTCTTCTGTAAAAAAGGAATCAATACAAAAGAACTGCTTCTGGGAGCTATCAGAATACAGTTCAATGTAGAAGAAGCAGTCATGCTGGATTATCATTTAACCGAACAAAGCCGCTTCGGAGGAATGATTTCCATATTAGATACCAATTTTAGTGAAGACTTGCCTGCCGATATTTATATGAGTATGATGCTCGATTAACTTGTTTTTCATCTTCACAATTGAAAAATAAGAAATATATTTGTACTCTAAACACTTTTAATTTTTATCATCCATGAAAAAAAAATTTCTATT
>JAVBSK010000340.1:0-4505 GCA_031556755.1 Bacteroidales bacterium
AGTTCCTGGGGCACATAAGTTCCTCCAAAATCCCCATAATAACCGTTCTGATTTACACGTAATGTTTCCATCTTTTTATTTATTTAATTGTTTAATTTTTGTTGATAAATTTCACAAAAAA
Organism: Bacteroidales bacterium; assembly: GCA_031556755.1. Taxonomy (GTDB): domain Bacteria; phylum Bacteroidota; class Bacteroidia; order Bacteroidales; family Azobacteroidaceae; genus JAIRVZ01. The sequence goes on from JAVBSK010000340.1 coordinate 122, forward strand.
AAGAGCCTACCGTGTGAGTACGACAGGCTCTTTATATAATCATTTTGAATATTTAGAAATACATATAGACAATCCCCCTCACGACTTTAAAAGTTGTAAGCGCCACCACCAATATGTATTTACTATTTGCATTTTATGCTTGTTTGATGAGCGCAAAGTTATAGAATATTTTTAAAAATCAAATAAAAACGACTAAAAAATCAAGTATTTTAATAAAATTGTCATAAAAACTGAAATGTTTGTTTCATAATTCCATTATTACTACTTATAAGCTTTCAATTATTTTTCGGCTTATAAATTAAAAATACGTTCCATCAATTGCCATTTTTCATCGGATTTTTTTCCACTTCTCACTTGATATTTAGAAACAAAACTTTCCCATTCCGCCTGCTTCTCATAAGTTGCCAAACGTCCGAAAGCTTCGTCCCAATTGAAATCAAGAGGAGTTTCGATGATCATGAACGCTTTGTCTTCTAAAAGAAAAATTTCCATATTGAGAATTCCCGTTTTGCGGATTCCTTCAGGAATTTCTTTCCATATATTTGCTGATTCATGCCAATATTTATATTCCCTGAGACTTTCTTCATCTGGAATCAGATGAAGAAACTGACAGAAACGTTTGGTTGGGAAGTCATATTGTTGTTGGATATAACCTTCTTTGAGATCTCTCATATTGATTCTTATAATTACCCGAACAATGGACCGTAATTCTTACAAGCGCGATAATCTGCCCCTTCTTTATCCATGCCAAATGCCGACCATGCGGAAGGACGGAAAATATCCTCTTCTTTCACATTGCTCATACATACAGGAATACGTAACATAGAAGCCAAAGTAATCAAATCCGCACCTATATGTCCGAAACAAATGGCGCCATGATTCGCTCCCCAATTATTCATAACAGAATATACATCTTTAAAATTGTCATTGTTCGCCAGACGTGGAACAAACCAGGTCGTAGGCCAGGTTTTATCAGTACGTTCGTTCAGTATCTGATGTACCTCGGGTTGAATATCTACTGTCCAACCTTCAGCAATCTGAAGTACAGGACCCAAACCTTTCACCCAGTTGATTCTTGACATTGTACAAGGCATTCCTCCTCTGCTGAGGAAATTGGAGGAAAATCCTCCTCCCCGGAAATATTCTACGTTTCCGGGATACCAGGTTGTTGCATCCAGGCATTTTTTTACTTCCTCTTCTTTAATTTCCCAGAAAGGTTTCATAACCGGTTCCCCATCTTTTTCCTGATATCCGGTTCCATCCAAACAAGTTGAACCCGAGTTGATCAGGTGGATGATACCGTTGGAGGCCAGTCCTTCCAGTTTTTTACCGGTTACCCTTTCTACGGCTTCCGGACTCCAATAGGTGCGCACATCAGAAAATATTTGTGCGGTATTGGTTAATAAATGACCGAAAAGCATGGCGACTCCATTCAGGGAGTCATTTTCCGTAGCGACAACGAAAGCCTGACGAATTCCGTTCCAATCGAACGACGAATTCAAAATTGCTTCCGTGAAATCTCCATTGGGAAAATGATCTGTCCATTGACGTTGACCCTGAAATCCTGAAACGAGTGCATTGTGTCCCAGAGATTCTTCTCCAAATCCCATTTCTTTCAGTTTAGGATTACCAATCATCAAATCACGGACAATCAAAGTCATCTTTACAACAAATTCCCAGTCTGCATCTTTAGTAGCTCTGGATCTTTGTTTTTCCGGTTTGTTGGTATCTGTTCCTTCCTGACAATTAGTTTTCGTCCAAGACAAAGCTTTTGCATATTCTTCCTTGTCATAGATACCCTCGTTGATTCTCCGGACGATTTCGCTCATATCTACGCTTTCATTGCGCATTCCAAGATATTCCTGAAAAAATTCAGGGATAACGATTGAACCGGCAATACCCATACTCACAGAACCGATTGAAAGATAAGATTTTCCTCTCATAGAAGCAGCAGCTATTGCTGCCCTGGCAAAACGCAATAATTTTATTTTTACATCCTCAGGAATTGTACTATCTCCTGCATCCTGAACATTTTCTCCATATATTCCGAAAGCAGGCAAGCCTTTTTGAGTATGTCCAGCTAAAACAGCAGCTAAGTAAACCGCTCCGGGACGTTCTGTTCCGTTGAATCCCCAAACCGCTTTGATTGTGTGAGGTTCAGTATCCATTGTTTCACTTCCGTAACACCAGCAGGGAGTTACCGTAATGGTGATATCAACTCCTTCTTTTCTGAACTTTTCGGCGCAGGCTGAGCTTTCAGCTACACGACCTATGGTAGAATCGGAAATGACACATTCTACTGGTGAACCATCTCCATAAGTCAATTCCGAAGTGATTAATTGAGCTAAATTTTTAGCCATGTTCATGGTTTGTACTTCCAATGATTCACGAACTCCACCCATGCGTCCGTCGATGGTAGGACGAATACCAATTTTGGGATAATCTCCCTGTAGTCTTTTGTTTTTCATGTTTATTTTTTTTAGGATTCACGACATTTGCAAATGTATGAACTACTTTCTTTTTTTAGTTACATTTTTTCGATAAGTAATAACAAATTTTCGACATCTTATCCTACGTATATCAAAAATGCATACCTTTACGAGGTACGTGTATAATGCAAAAACGATATCATATGAAGAAAAGCATAGAGAATCCAAACCTGAGTTTACTGAATATCGGTTATTCTGATTTTTATGCGAATTGGAATTGGAAAGCTGTATGCAGTCCGTTTGCCCGGATTTATTATGTAAAAAACGGAAATGCTCAAACGCTTATAAATGGTCAATCATACCCATTGAAAAGTAAGCATCTCTATCTGATTCCTCCTTTTACTTTACATGATGATTTATGTGATGATTATTTTTCTCTATTTTATATCCATTTTTATGAACAGGCTTTGAATAAAGAATCTTTGTTTGATCAATTTGAAATGCCGATAGGAGTTGAGGCAACCGGTTTAGACCTGGAACTGATAGAACGGCTGCAACAAATCAATCCAAACAGGGAACTTGGTTATTTCGATCCAAAAATATATGATAATCAACCTACTTTTTCAAGTTACATTGCTGCCAATAAAAAGATGACATTTTATGATACAATAGAAACTTCCGGTATCCTGTATCAATTGCTATCCAGATTTCTGAGAAAATCAACTATCAAATCACTCAATATAGATTTCAGGATAAACGGTGCTTTGAAATATGTTCATGAGAATATCGACAAAGATATTTCCGTTTCTTTTTTAGCAGGTTTATCTTGTGTATCAGATGATCATTTTATTCGCTTGTTTAAAAAAGAAATGAAAACAACACCAATCAAATATATACAATCAAAAAAAATGGAAAAAGCACAACTCTTACTCATGACTACAAACAAATCAATAAGAAATATTGCAATAGAATTATCAATGGATAATATATCATATTTCAATAAAATATTCAAACATTATTTAGGAAAAACTCCTGGAAAATACAGAGAAGAATATCTATAAATGTTTTTCTTATTCTAGGAGATTATAATGAATTGAAAAAAGCACTAAACTATCTTATAATCAATAAAATAAAATAAATATAACTCTTCAGGAATCTCATCTGGATTAAGAGTCTAGCACCTGTTCGAAAAGAAAGCTTTCTCATTGAATTGAAAATACAAACGTAAACAATAACTGTAAACATACAATTGTATCGAAATACAGGAGGACGTGACTCGATATAATTAAATTACATTTGTAAATTTCGAAGTGTAGTAGGAGGGTGATAGTTACATTTATAATTACCCAAGCTGTTATATCGACAAATATATATGTATAAAATAAAATACGAATATATACAATGATAAAGTCCAATGTAGTACATGTAAACACACACACTAATTATTGATAACCAGTATATTATAATGTAATATATGTAGTTAATTATAAAATATAAGCCTATATTATGTATATTTATACAAAAAACATTTTCTTATATATAAAATGTATCATTAAACATTTAATATCCAAATAATTACACTTAATATATAAAGTAATTTGTATGTAATTATTTTTAAGAGTTACGGATGTATATAAAATATATTAACTTCTATGTTTTTACGCTTGTATATATTTGACTTGACTATCATACAAATCTACATTTTATATTTTGATATGTTTTTTATATCTTTGTCACTTCTACTTATGTAGATAAATAACAAACGTAAATATGCTCTATTCAATAAATAAAAAGAATTTGTATGATTGAAAGAATAAAAAAGATTATAGAATTGGAAAATACCAATCCTTCTTTATTTGCAGATCAGATAGGAATCAGCCGGGGAACGATGAATCATATTTTAAATGGGAGAAACAATCCGAGTTTAGATGTTGTTACTAAAATTTTAGAGTTTT
>JAVBSK010000045.1:0-2511 GCA_031556755.1 Bacteroidales bacterium
TGTTCCGGTTTATCTCCGTCCATAACCACTCCGTGTTCGGTCTCCAACTTCCATGCTCCCTGATTGATATCCAGAACGATTGTATTCATACCCAGATTCATTGCAGCTTTCTGGGTACTCAAACGCGTTCTCAGACTTGAATTAAAAAACACCATCAACAGTGTTTTATTTTCTCCTAAATATTTGTAGGCATATTTATTTTTTTTGACTTCCAATGCTTCTTTGATTGCATCGTTCAGGTTACCTAAATCTTTTACGTTGGTATATGTCTTCATTTTTTATCTTATGAATTTCTTATCTGACCGTTTCCACGGATCAAATATTTATAACTTGTCAATTCCCTCAACGCCATCGGGCCGCGGGCATGTAATTTTTGCGTACTGATACCTATTTCAGCGCCGAAACCAAACTGAGCGCCATCGGTAAAGGCCGTTGAGACATTGGAATAGACGCAAGCTGCATCAACCATCTTCTCAAATAAGGCTATATTATTTTCATCTTCACTGACAATACATTCGCTGTGTCTGGAGCTGTACCTGGAAATGTGTCCGATCGCCTCGTTTATATCTGATACGGTTTTGACACTCATTTTATAATCCAAAAACTCAATTCCAAAACTGTCTTCCATAGCCGGCAATAATAAATCCGAAGGATATGTCCCTTTCAATACAGCATACGCCTTCTTATCGGCATAAATAATCACCTGATTTTCCGAAAGAGGTTTACATAATCCGGCTAAATCCGGCAAACGGTTCTGATGGATAATCAAACAATCCAAGGCATTGCAGACACTGACCCTGCGAGTTTTCGCATTGTAAATAATCTTTTGTCCGATTTCCAGATTCCCGCTTTCATCAAAAAAAGTATGACAAATGCCGGCTCCGGTTTCAATAACGGGAACTTTCGAATGATTACGGACAAATTCAATTAAACCCTGACTTCCCCTGGGAATCAGCAGATCAATATATCCGACAGCATTCAAAAGTTGAGTTGCAGATTCCCTGTCCGCCGGAAGCAGTACACAAACATCGGGATTAACGTTATATTTCTCCAATACGTTTCGTATGATGGAGACAATGGCCTTATTAGAAAATTCGGCATCCGATCCTCCTTTCAGAATACAGGCGTTACCGGATTTGAAACACAAAGAAAACACGTCAAAACTCACATTGGGACGAGCCTCATATATCACTCCGATCACACCGAATGGCACGGTTACCTTAAATATCTCCATTCCATTCGGACGAACGGATTCCGTCAATACCAGTCCCAGAGGAGTTGGTAAACCCGAAACATTCCGCATCTCTCCCGCAATCCCCCTGATACGATCGGCGGATAACAACAACCGGTCATATTTGGGATCATTTTTATCCATCCTTTCCAAATCTTTTTGATTCTCGGCAAGGATGTATGTTGTTTGTAAAATGGCCTCGTCAGCGATCGCATTCAATATTTCATTGATTTTCCCATCATTCAAGAGATTGAGGGAACGACTCGCCGCTTGTACCGCTTGAAAAATCCGCTCCATGAAATTATTTTAAAACAGTTACGGTTAAACCCTTTTTCAGTTTTTCCGCATAATTTTCCATATATTTAAACCAAGCCTCATCAGAATCAAATCCCCATTGATTCCATCCTGCGCCAAAATAATATGTAAATTGATCACCTTTCTTATAATCTGCAATAAGCAAAAGATGTTCATCCTGTTGTTTCACCTCTTTGACTGCATCCGGAAAAAGTACGCCGATATAATCTCTTCCGGCATCCAAACCGGCATCCGAAGTAGCTTTTTCTCCGTAAGCAATATAACCGGATTCCTTATTTACATGCATATTACCAATTTCTTTGTGAAGCCAGATTCCTCCCGCCAACTGCATTGTTTCAAAATCTCCATCATAAGAAACCTCCGCCTTATTGAGTTGAGAGCCTGCATCAAGAGTAACAACAAGTTTCTGTGTCAGTATTTTCCCTGAAGCAGGAACAGAATCATATGTCAATTCGAAAGAAGTGCGCAAAGCGCCGGTTTCCAACAACCTGGCCGAAGTATAATTTCCTCCGACAAACAAAGTCGTATCAATATATGGGGCAATTCCACCCGCACCCAATGTATGCGCCACCTTGTAGCAATCCAAACCTAAACCACGATCCACGTGATAAGAAAGTTTTCTTTCCAATTCATCGCTATAGAATTTGTCAACAATCAGTTCTTCTGTTTTTTTCAACCAGATATCCACTCCGTTACTCGGATTTTCCGGAGCCAAAGCAGGTCCGTACATACGAAAGGCAATCCTGTCATTTTCCCATGCAAAGTCGTCTTTTCTTTCCGGAACGGAACGACCGAATGTTTTAGGAGCAAAAGGCTGTGGTTCTCCGTACTTAAAGGTATATATACTTTTCCCTCCTACTTTCATTGTTACAGGAAATATTACTTCCTGAGGCATTTCTTGTCCGCCGTAAACCAATTGATAAGGAACTTGTTCTCCAGCTTCATTCACAATGATCAGTTTATTC
>JAVBSK010000364.1:0-6378 GCA_031556755.1 Bacteroidales bacterium
GGTTCCGGCACATACGATTACTTTTATTCTTCCTGCGGAATTTCAAGTATTGTTTGCTGCGATCTTAGGCGTTGTTTTAGGTGTTTTATTAGCAATTGCCGCGGTAAAAGCAAGATAACCGGAAAATAACCGGAAAAATTCATATATTTGCAATGGAATCAGAAATAATTTCTAAATAGTCCGTTGTAATCGAATCAAAGTCATTGAGATTATTCGTTTTTTCAATGACTTTTTTATTTTTTTATTAATTCAATCAATTATGAACAAAATTCTTTTATTGTTAGTCGCGGTTTTTCTTGGATCGTCTTGTTCTTCCCCTAAAGGTGAATATGTAATTAAAGGAACCGCATCTTCCGACTGGGAAGGAAAAAACATTTACCTGGTGAATCAAAGAGAAGATGGTGTCGAGCAAATTGATACTGCCGTGATCAAAGATGGAAAGTTTACATTCAAGGGCACTCAGGAAAAACCGGAAATCCGTTTTCTTTCTTTAGAAGCATCCGGGCCTGAAAGTGATAATCCGGTTTTCCAATTGGTATTGATAGAACCGGGAACTATTACCGCTCAGGTTTCCAAAGAAGATATTGAAATAGGAGGAACTCCTGCTAACGATGATTTTCAGAAAAAAGCGAATGCTGAAAAAGAAGTCTATAAAGAGATGGCGGCTTTTCAGAAGCAGTATGAATCGATAGATATCGCTTCAGTTTCGGACGAAGAACGGGAAAAAATAATTGAAGGTTATTCTGTTTTTGATAATAAACTCAAAAAATTGAATTATGATTTTATCCTTGCCAATATGAAAAATCCGTTAGGAGAAAATATCTTTTTTATGTTGGTAGACCAATTGTCCGTGGAAGAAATGGAAAAAGTAATGGAACAGGCAAGCGATAGTTTTAAGACTGGAGATAACGGAAAAAAAATCATGGAAATGATAGCCGTTTCCAAAAAAGTGGCTGTCGGGCAACAATTCTCAGATTTTTCAATGAATAATATCGAAGGAAAGCAAGTCTCTCTTTCTGATTATGCCGGAAAAGGTAAATATGTATTGATTGATTTTTGGGCGTCCTGGTGCGGACCTTGTATGAAAGAAATGCCGACGCTGATCAAAGTATATGATTTATACAAGAATAAGAATTTCGAAATTGTCGGTGTTTCCTTGGATAAAGAAGAAAAGGAATGGAAAGCAGCCGTTAATAAAATGAAAATGGCCTGGCCTCAGATGTCTGACTTGCAAGCCTGGGGAACGAGTGCTCGTGGAATATATGGTTTCAACTCAATACCTCATACCATCTTGTTGGATCCTCAAGGGGTAATTATCGCTAAAGATCTCAGAGGAGAAGCTTTAGTGAATAAGCTGGCGGAACTGATCCAATAAACCGTTAAAGGAAATTACTAAATAAACAGCGCACAAACGGGAACTTCCCAATTATGCGCTGTTTTGCTATAAAGATGATTATATCTTTTACTGATTGATTTTTTTGATACCTCCCGTTTGTGGATAGAAATAAATTTTAACGGGAGCTTTTTTATCTTCAAAAAGGGAATTCGCCAATACCTGGGTAATACCAAATTGGGTAATATCAACATTTCCCTTGAATATCTCGCTGGTTCCGTAATAAACCTCGACCTCTGCTTTTCCAGGAATATTATATACAATACCGCTTTTTTCTCCCTTTGAAGATTTTTTCTTGTCGGGTTCTGCGGAAACTTCACCCACAATGTCTAATTTTTTGAGATTAATATAAACCGGCACTCCCGACAAATCATCATTCCTGACAATTCCCAAATGTTTTGAGAACCGAAAGATGATTTCTTTTTCCATCTCGGATTTAGGTTCGATGTCAAAATGAAAGGTCTGCGTATGCTTGCTTGTAGACCCGGAAAATAGTTCCACTAATGCCTTTTCCTGATCCTCAAGCTGTTGTAGGACTAATTTCATGGCGGCTCCATCCCGCGGCGCATTTTCCGAATTGCCGGTCAATATATCCATCCGGCTTTCTCTGATTTTATATATTTGCTTGGCAGCTACTTCCGCCATTTTACCGGTTGAACCAGCCTGTAAGTATTCTTCCGTAAACAAAGAATAAGGGCTCATCTTTGAATCTTTATTCTCCGGATTCACAGATTCCCCTGACTTTGCGATCTGTTCATCGGGCGTATATTCCGCATTGATACTACATATCAGCCCGTCTTCTGTTAAATAAACAAACGGAGCGAAAGTACCGGATTTCAGTTCCACCAGATATGATTTATCTTTATCTGGTATTCCGTCGGATGTTACACAAACTTCGTCAAGTTCATAATAGGAACTGTTTTCAGAAATGACATGGGGCATTCCCAGGTATTTTTCTGCATATTTAAAATAAGGGCCAGCTTTTGTCTCTATCTTAGAAATCCTAACAGAGATGTTCAAAACGGATTTCGGAAGAAAGTAGTTAACTCCATAGTCATTGCTTTTTGTCGCCGTCTTTTTTATAACACGGGTTTGGGCCAACATGATATTCGTACAACTCAAAAAGAAAACTATACCGAATAGTCCAAGGAATGTTTTTTTAATTTTATTTCTCATAAAGTGATATAAACAGATGTGAGGATTCAATTAATTTTTACAAAACTAAGTAAAATTTGAGAAAAATAAGCCTTAATACCTGATTTCTTTAAACGATTCACCCAGAAAACGGATGATTTCTCCTGCCAACAAGCTCTCTTCCGATTCCCTGACCAATGCCAAATCCCCGGACAAACCATGAATATATACTCCTAACTGACAGGTTTCCAGAGTAGTATACCCCTGAGCGGACAGTCCGAGTAAAATCCCTGTCAATACATCTCCACAGCCGGCTGTGGCCATGCCTGAATTTCCTGTAGAATTGAAAAAACAGTTCCGGTTGGGAGTGCAAACGGCGCTGTAGTGTCCTTTCAGTATAACAAAAGTTTGAGTGTCCACTGCAAAGTCCATGGCTTTCAGTAATCTTTCATAGGAAGAAGCTGACGTTCCAGCCAATCTGTCGAATTCTTTAGGATGAGGGGTTAATATAGTACCCGGGGGTATAATTTCCAGGAAAGACTTGTCTGATGCCATGATATTCAGGGCATCTGCATCTAAAATAAGCTGTTTGTCAGACTGAGTGCATAAATCACGCAAAGCCTGAGCCGTAAGCGGATCGGTTCCTATACCGGGTCCTGCGGCGATGGCGTTATAGGGATGTAATTCTGGAAATCCGGTCACAATGAATTCATTTTTATCGGAATGAGTCATCGCCTCGGGAAATGAACTTTGCAGGATTGAATTGCCCGATTGGGGTAGATGAACAGATACTAATCCTGCTCCGGCTTTCAGGCATGCTTTGGCAGACAATATGGCTGCTCCCATCTTTCCCAGACCTCCTGCAATCAGGAGCGCATGTCCAAAATTTCCTTTATGAGCAAACGGTGAACGTTTTTTCATCAATGACTTGATTCCGCTCTTTTCCAACAAATTAAATTCTGTTGGAATTTCTTCCACTCCTTCCGGATGAAGTCCGATATTCAGAATCTTAAGACAGCCAGTATATTTTTCATTTTCTGTAAAGAAAAAAGATAGTTTAGGAAACTGAAATGTGAATGTGTAATCGGCACAAATAATATTTTCTTCCTGATTATCGGTATTATCCTCTCCGAACAAACCCGAAGGAATATCTATGGAAACCACTTTTCCTGCGGAATGATTGATAAATCTTACAACAGAGGCAAATCCCCCTTCCAACGGACGATTCAATCCGGAACCGAAAAGGCCGTCAATAACGATATCTCCATTTTTTATCTCGGGAGGAGTGAAACTGTTTTTTACCTCGACGAATTTTATTCCGGATAATCTGGATAATTGACATTTGTTGTTTTCGCAATTTTCAGACAGATTATTCTGAGGATTGAATAAATATGCCTTTACACGAAAACCTCTATGGTACAACAGTCGCGCGATCGCCAAAGCATCCCCTCCGTTATTGCCAGGACCTGCAAATACAAAGATTTCCGAGAAATCCTTGAACTCCGAGACAAATGTTTCTGTGAATACAGAAGCCGCACGTTCCATTAAATCGATGGATAAAATAGGCTCTTTCTGGATAGTATATTTATCCAGTTCTTTAATTTTTTCTGAAATAAATATTTTCATAGTTGAACAATTTTTATTTTTGCAAAGTTATAAAAAGGTGTTGAGAATAAAACTAAAATTTGAGAAGTTAAAAGAAGTTGACATCCTTTCTAAATTTTCCCATGTAAGGAAATAGCTTAATTTGTCAACTCTCAGTTTGTATACTAAATTTATAAATCTATGAAAACGTTTGTTATTATTTTTATTGCTTTATTTGCAATGGTTTCCTGCACCCCCGGAAAAAAGTCAGAAGTGCAAAAAGAGAATGTGCCGGCAACTGCCAGTAGCCTTCATGTAATTACTTATGAAGGAGTGTTGCCTTGTGCGGATTGTCCGGGAATAAAAACCAAGTTGGAAATTAACCCGGGAGACGGCACGATGGAGAATTATACATTTGTTCTTACCAGAACCTATTTGAATCGAGAACCGGATAATGTCTTTGTTGAAAAAGGAAACTACAATCTGGAAAGAGGTTTTGATGATGACAATGACGCTACTGTTTATGTACTGAACTGGGACAAGAATAAAGAAGAACAGGAATTTTTCGTCCGTTTCTCCGGAAATGACTCCACTCTAGTGCAATTAAGTACTGAAAGAAAGCTGCTTGACACAAATCTTCATTCATTAAAAAAGCAATAAAACAAATAAAATTCTAAATTGTTGATAAAATCTGTAATCAATAAGTGAAAAACTATATTTAATTTTTTGTATTTTTGCAACTTCAAAGAAAAAGTTGTGGCAAGTGTCTGTCGTTCAAATCAAGGATAAAAAATTCGAGTTGTATATTCCGGGAAAGGAAATTCAGCGGTCTGTCCGTGCTACGGCAGATAAAATAACTAAAGATTTGCACACTAAGAATCCTTTGTTTATCTGTGTCCTCAATGGAGCATTCTTTTTCATGTCCGATCTGATGAAAGTCATTGATTTTCCATGTGAAATCGCATTTATACGGCTGAAATCATATTCCGGAACCAACTCTTCTGGTGATGTGAAAGAAATACTGGGACTGTCAGAGGATTTGAAAGGAAGAAATGTGGTAATCGTAGAAGATATTATTGATACAGGAAATACCCTTCAATATTTATGTGGGTATTTGAGAAGTTTTTCTCCGGATTCGTTATCTGTCGCAACCTTTTTAAAGAAGCACACACATACAGAAGTCAATATCCGCACTGATTATGTCGCAATGGAAATTCCCGACTATTTTGTCGTAGGTTATGGGTTGGATTATGATGGATATGGCAGGAACCTGAATGATTTATACAAAATAAAAGAGTAAAATATAACTAGAAAAGGAATGTTTAATATCGTTATTTTTGGACCTCCAGGCTCAGGAAAAGGAACTCAAAGTGAGCTGATTAAAAATAAATACGGTCTGTATCACATTTCTACCGGAGACATCCTTCGGGAAGAAATAAAAAATAAGACTGAACTGGGGCTTATCGCCGAAGAATATATCTCTCTGGGTAACCTTGTTCCGGATGAGCTTATCATTGATGTTCTGAAAGATTTTTTAGACAAGAACAAAGGAAAAAAAGGTTATATTTTCGATGGATTTCCCCGTACGATTCAACAGGGAGAATCTTTGGATATTTTGCTCAGGAAGAGGGAATCTTCTATCCTTGCAGCTCTTAATCTGGAAGTCGAAAAAAACATCCTGATTGATAGAATTCTGAAAAGAGGCGAGTTGACAGGTCGGTTGGACGATAACCTGGAAACAATACAGTCCCGTCTGGATGTGTATCAGAAACAGACAGAACCTCTCAAGGATTTCTATAAAAAACAGGGGAAACACATCAGTATCAAAGGATCTGGTACGATTGATGAAATATTCGAAAGAATCAGTCTCGCTTTAGACAGGCTCATGAAGTAATTTTGAAATACATGGCTGAATCCAATTTTGTAGATTATGTAAAAATATATTGTCGTTCGGGAAAAGGCGGACGTGGTTCTTCTCATTTCCGGAGAGAAAAATATATTCCTAGGGGCGGACCCGATGGTGGAGATGGTGGAAGGGGTGGTCATATAATTTTGCGTGGGAACAGAAATTACTGGACTTTATTACACCTGAAGTATTCCAGACATATATTAGCTGGAAGCGGGGAAGGCGGAACCGGTAGATTGTGTCACGGAAAAGACGGGGAAGACAAACTGATTGAAGTACCCTGCGGAACGGTTATTTTTGACGGAGAAACCGGAGAATTTATTTGTGATGTTACGGCTCACGGCCAGGAAATTATACTCTT
>JAVBSK010000179.1:0-2841 GCA_031556755.1 Bacteroidales bacterium
CAGGCGAATAAGAAGAATATTGAACTCTCATTCATTCACCCGGATCCTCTACTGAAAGTATGGATAGACCTGAATAACTTCGATAAAGTATTGATGAACATTCTGTCCAATGCTTTCAAATTCACACCCGACAATGGGACTATAACCGTTTATCTGAAGACCGGAACAGATACGACGGCGCAATCTCCTTTACAGCATTATTTTGAGATCAGGGTGGCTGATACCGGTTGTGGGATTGAAGAAAATAAAATCGAAAAAATATTCGAACGTTTTTACCAGATAAACAAAGGCTCCCTGGATTTGAATTTCGGAACTGGTGTCGGTTTGCACTTGTCCCGTTCATTGGTGGAGTTGCAGCATGGAATCATATTCGCAAGGAACCGTTCTGACGTACAAGGGAGTGAATTCATTATCCGTTTACCTATGGGGAATGCTCATTTGAAGGATGAAGAATTGGAAACAAGTCAGGAAGGACATTCAGTGTATCGACAAGACAGATTACATGTGGATTTGTATACGTCTGCCCCGGACGTCATAGAAAAGAAAATAAAATCAAAAACCAGATACCGCATATTGATAATTGATGATGAAAACGAAATCCGCCAATACCTGAGCCAGGAACTTTCCGATACCTATAAAGTATATCAATCTGCAAATGGGAAAGAAGGCTTGGATATTGTATTGAAAGAAAAACCCGATCTGGTAGTGAGCGATGTGATGATGCCGGAGATGGACGGAATCACGTTTTGCCGGAAACTGAAGTCAAATATCAATATCAATCAGATTCCAGTAGTATTACTCACGGCAAAAGCCGCCGACGAAGACAAAGCCGAAGGGTTCGACATAGGAGCAGATGCTTATGTATCCAAACCTTTCAATGTGGATCTGCTTAAACGAATCATCGCCGGAATCATCGAAAACCGGGAACGTCTGAAACAAAAGGCGCCCGATTCCGAAGAAAACAAAGCCTTGATACAACCTGTCGTATTGCGTTCCTCAGATCAGGCCTTATATGAAAAAATCATCAAAATCATCAATAAAAACATCTCTAATCCCGATTTGAATGTAGAGATGCTGGCATCCGGTGTAGGAATGAGCCGGGTACATATGCACCGTAAATTAAAAGAACTGGCGGGACAGTCGGCGCGCGATTTCATTAAATCCATCCGCTTGAAACAAGCCGGAGAACTGCTCTCTAAACAAAAACTGTCGATATCTGAAGTAGCATACGCTCTCGGTTTCAGCAACCTCTCTCATTTTTCCAATTCGTTCCGGGAATTTTATGGTATTTCTCCCAAAGAATATGCAGAACGGAACCGGGAGGATACAGTCAATCCTGAAAAATAATAATCCTCTATTTCTCTGTTATTTATCATGACTCAAGAATGAATACACTGAACGAGCGTTTTCTGTTATGTATCCAAGAGCAAAATTTTTGTTACAATAAAACACGTCATGTAACGAGTAGAAAAGTTATTGGAATGTAAGATAATCTCCGTTTGCAATAACCCTCTTATCTTTGTAAAAATCTAAAAATGGCAGCAGAATGAAAACATAAAAATTGTCAACATCAAAGCTCTGTTTATTAATTATTGCATTTTATTTATTTCTTAAAATTAAGGAACTGCTACAATCATGAGAAACATTATTCAAAGAAAAAAGCCTTTCCGGCTATTATTGATTTTATTATTGTTCCCGTTTACTGCATTTGCACAATCGATCTCGGTATCAGGAACTATTGCGGATCAGAATGGGGAAGCATTAACAGGAGTGTCTGTCGTTGAAACCGGCACGACCAAAGGTACCGTCTCTGACATTGATGGAAAATATCAGATTTCCGTCTCCCCCAATGCTAAGTTGACTTTTACTTACATCAGTTACAAAACGGTAACCCTAGATGTAAAAGGAAGAAAAGTAATTAACGTAACGATGAAAGAAGATACTCAGACACTTGATGAAATCGTTGTGGTTGGTTACGGAACTATGAAAAGGAGAGACCTGACCGGTTCTGTGGCTTCTGTCAATTCCGATGCTGTTGCAAAATCCGTTCCTGTTTCTGTAGATCAGATATTACAAGGTCGGGCGGCAGGAGTACAAGTACAACAAACCTCCGGTATGCCGGGTGCGAGTTCCTCGGTGCGTATTCGCGGTATCAGTTCAATTAACGCATCCAATGAACCGATATATGTAATTGACGGAGTCGTTATAGAAGGAGGATCCAGTACGCAGAACTCCGCTAATACCAATCCATTGGCAACTATTAACCCTTCAGACATTGTATCTATGGATGTATTGAAAGACGCTTCGGCCACCGCTATCTACGGTTCCCGGGCGGCAAACGGAGTTATTTTAATCACGACAAAACGAGGACAAAAGGGGGAAGCCAATATCAATTATAACGGCTATATGGGATGGCAGGAAATACCTCAAAAAATGGATGTATTAGACTTGCAGCAATATGCTGCTCACCGGAATACATTATCTGATCTGAGTGTGGCGATGCCCAATAACAGTTTTGTTCGTCCTGATTTATTGGGACCCGGTACGGACTGGCAAGGTGAGTTATTCAACAGAGCCATGATGCAAAGTCACAACTTGTCCATTACCGGAGGTAACGAAAAAACTACCTATATGCTTGGAGCGGGTTACCTGGATCAGGAAGGAATCGCAGCAGGCTCGGGATTTGAGCGCATAAACTTAAGCGGTAATTTTGACTCGCAGGTAAAAAGTTATTTCAAGACAGGTATTAATTTTGCGTTCACTAACATGAACCAAAACTTAACAGTATCAGATCAATCGTTGATCTCCCTTGCTTTGAGAACAACTCCGGATGTGCCGGTA
>JAVBSK010000415.1:0-2691 GCA_031556755.1 Bacteroidales bacterium
GCAAAAACTTAATTTATTACTTACAACTTACAACCAAATTCCGAGCCGATGACGGGAATTGAACCCGTGACCTCTTCCTTACCAAGGAAGTGCTCTACCTCTGAGCTACATAGGCAAAATGAGCGGAAGACGGGACTCAAACCCGCGACCCTCAGCTTGGAAGGCTAATGCTCTATCGACTGAGCTACTTCCGCAGACCTATCGTTCCACATCAAATATGTTTCTAAAATCACATAAATCCAAGAATTATAAATGATTATGGAAAAATATGAGCCGTTTCTCCCTTTTTAAAAAGACGAAACGGCTGCAAATTTAGAAATTATTTTTCAAAGTAACAAAACTTATTATGCTTTTTTACTTTCCTCTCAACTTTTCCTTCGATTTAAGCAATTGTTTTTCCAATGCCTCCATACATTCTGCTATTGATTCTTCAAAGGAATCACAGATTTTGTCGGCATAGAAATCCTGACCCGCAACTATAACTTTCACTGAAGACTCTTTGTTATTGGCCGTCTCAGGTTTCACTACTTTCAAGACAACTTCCACAGACAAAATACCTTCATGGTATTTTTCCAATTTAGACACTTTTTTTTGGACATACTCTTCCAATTGTTGACTAGCGTCAAAATGAATTGTTTGAATTCTGATTTCCATATTACCTCCTAATTTTTAAGCTCTCGGATGAGCTTGGTGATATATTTTTTTTAACTCTTCAAATGTTGTATGCGTATATACTTCCGTGGAAGCAAGACTTTCATGACCCAATAAGTCTTTCACCGCATTCAAATCCGCTCCATTATTCAACATCCCGGTGGCAAAACTATGCCTCAGCACATGGGGGCCACGCCTGGAAAGACCGACAACCACCGCCAATCGCTTTCTGACAATATTATACACAACAGCATTAGACAACGAACACCCGCCCCTCCGCACAAAAAATGCTGCTGCGGCTTGATTTTCAAGAAAATTATCTCTATTGGAAAGATAAGAATGCAACCGTTCTTTCAAGGCTACGGAAAATGGGATCAACCTTTGTTTATTTCTTTTTCCCGTCACTTTGAACATTAAACCGTCCAAATCAACATCATCATTTCTCAAATGAGCCAGTTCCGCACACCTCATCCCGGTCTGGTAAAAAACGTCTATGATTGTTTTATCTCTCTCACTTTCAAAATCATCCCCGTATAAATCTTCATTCAAGACGATTTCCATATCTTTCTCTCTAACAAAGTTGGGAAGTAATTTGTTCGACTTAGGTCCCACAACCTTTTTGAAAGGCTGCGAATTCACTATAGACAATTTATAAAGATACTTAAAGAACGATTTAAGCGCACTCAGCTTCCTGTTCACGGAAGAAGAAGAATACCCTTCACCCATCAGATACACAATCCACTGACGCACAAAAGAAGAGTCAATCACACATGGATCAAACGCACCGGTTTTATCAACAACAAACTCTTCAAATTGAATCAAATCATTTTGATATGAAACAACCGTATGAGAAGAGTAATTCCTCTCATTACGGATATATTGTAAAAATGATTCTACTAACATTGATCGTCGCGATTACTTTCTTCGCAACGAATGTAAAGAAAATTTTCGAAAGGTAAAAATAATCTCCCGACTATTCTTCGTTCACCTGCAGTTTTTGCACATAAACTGCATGCACTTTTTGTTTTCTTTTGGTTACAGAAGGCTTTGTAAAGGCTTGTCTGTTTCTCAACTCTTTTACAACGCCTGTCTTTTCAAATTTCTTTTTAAATTTCTTCAAGGCTCTTTCAATATTTTCGCCTTCTTTTAATGATACAATCAGCATAATTTAAGTTTAATATTCTATTATTTATTTAATTAATTCGAATTCTCTTTTCGGGCTGCAAAGATAATGTAAAGTTTACTAATGTCAAAACATAAAGCAAATACTTTTCTTTTTTTAGAAATTTTCTTAAAAAATTCTTCTGGCACATACGTATCTCTGCTTATAATATTCTTGCGCCCCGCTATCCACCCGAACTCCCGAACTTGTGGAAGAATGGATAAACAAAAAATCTCCGTCCTTATCTACTTCTGTAACAATTCCTACATGTCCAATCTTACCTCGCCGTTTATCCCTATTTCTAAAAAATACAAGATCTCCCTTTTTCAGTTCACGTTTCACTTCCGAGCCGAAACTTGCCAATTGCTCCGTATTACGAGGCAATGCATAACCGACTTGCCCATAAACATATTGAACATATCCGGAGCAATCAAAACCCTTCGGATTCGCTCCTCCGCCTTTATATGAGACGCCTAGATATTTATTAGCACAGGTCAACAACATTTCCGTCTGCCGCTCCACCTCCTTATGCATCGCAGTATTCGACGACCGGCATCCTGTTAAGGCAAAAGCAATCAATAAAAAGTATATTATTCTTTTCTGCATAAAATCAATGAGAGAAGATTTTATTTTCAACAAAGCAAAAAAAGCCGTCCCGCCCAGACAACTTTTTGTTCTATCAGAGACTCGCCATATCTCCATTAACGTTTTCTACCAACATCCAAAGCATGATATCTCTTATTTAGATATTCTATTATTTCTCCTGTAACATTATATTTGGAGCGATCCTGAATACAAAAAAACACAGTACTGTTTTCATTCTCATTGGTATGAATTATTTGATATCCTTTTTCTTTGTTGTAATCGCGAATTCCCGT
>JAVBSK010000208.1:0-4033 GCA_031556755.1 Bacteroidales bacterium
GAAGAATGAATCTGATTATCGGTCGGAGCGGTTCAGGTAAAACGGTTTTTATGAAAAATCTCATCGGATTGGTCAAACCCGATTCCGGAGAAATTCTCTATGATGGACGGAACATTACCGCCATGAGAAAGAACGAACTGAAAAATATCCGGAAAGAGATGGGTATGTTGTTTCAGGGTTCCGCTCTTTTCGATTCAATGACTGTGTTGGAAAATGCGATGTTCCCCTTAACGATGTTTACCAAAGATAGTTATAAAGATCGTTACACGCGTGCGATGTTCTGTCTGGAACGGGTCAACCTGAAAGATGCACAAAACCTTTATCCTGCGGAAATCAGTGGCGGGATGATGAAGCGTGCTGCGATTGCGCGCGCCATCGCCTTGAATCCAAGATATCTTTTTTGTGACGAACCTAATTCTGGACTAGATCCGGAGACTTCATTGATCATTGACGATCTGATCTTTGATATTACTAAGGAATATAAGATAACCACAGTAGTGAATACCCATGATATGAACTCCGTTGTGAATATCGGGGAGAAAATTATCTTCATCAAAAAAGGAGAAAAAGCCTGGGAAGGCTCGAAAGATGAAATCATGTTCTCCACCAATCATGATTTGAATGAGTTTGTATTTGCCTCGGACTTGTTCAAAAAGGTGAAAGAAGTCGAAAATTCGTTGGAACAGGAAGGCTAGTCTCAAGACGTCCTACCTGTGTTTGCCTATTCTTAAATTATTATAAACTTTTATATGGTTGGTTTGTTTAAGTTTTCATAATAGAAACTCTTTTGAATATGAAAACAACAACTGGTGTAGGGATATATTTCTTATTCCTACTTTTATTCCCTTTCTCAATTGATACTTTTTCCCAGGACAACAAAGAGAAAACGCCCGTTTCTTTCAGGGATTCTTTGGACAATTGTCTTGACCTGAGTGATGTTATTATTGAGAAAAAAGGTTTTGTCCCAATGCCGGTTATCGTAACAGAACCTGCCTTGGGCGGATTCGGTGGCGGGCTTGCTCCTATTTTCATAGAAAGGAATCCCCCCGTCATGAAAGATGGGAAACCTCATATCGTACCTCCTAATATCACAGCCATTGCGGGTGGATATACTTTGAATGACAGTTGGATGATCGGAGGAGGAAGAGCGGCTACAATCCGGAAATGGGGACTTCGTTATGCTATAGGAGGCGCCTATGCGAATGTCAATATGGATTATTATTTTAATTTGGGAAAACTGGGAAAGGATGTAAAGATGGGATTCAATATCCAAACAATTCCTGTTTTTTTGTCTGTTTCCAAGCAATTGAGAAATCCGGAATTTGCCATTGGCTTACAATATCTGTTCATGCATAATAAGGTTGAATTGGTGGATAACAATGGCAGCTCAGAAGAAATAATTGATGTTTTCAAACAAAAATTCGGAGATTATGTGAGTAATAAAGTCAGCGGAAATGTAGCTAAACTGGGAACTAAAATAGGATTTGATAACCGGAATACAGTTTTTACACCTGACCGTGGATTGAGAACTTATCTCACGGCCGAATGGAGTAATCCTTTGGTTGGCAGTGAATACAAATACGGACAATTTGAGGGAGCAGTCTATTATTATTTTCCAATCATGAAAACCTTGATTACAGGAACTCGTTTTGACGTGCAGCAAATTGTCGGAAATCAACCGTTTTACATGCGACCATTCATTGATATGAGGGGTGTTCCAACAGCCCGTTACATCGGCAAGAGTACGATGTTGGCGGAAGTTGAGGAACGCTGGGACTTTGTAAACCGTTGGAGTTTAGTTCTTTTCGGAGGTGGCGGTAAGGCGTTTGACAAATATTCCGAGTTTGATGATGCCGAATGGGCATGGGGATATGGCACCGGATTCCGGTACCTGATGGCCAGGAAATTGAATCTCCGCATGGGCGTCGATTTTGCCATGGGAACTGAAGGATTTGCTTATTATTTAGTTTTCGGAACAGCCTGGATGAGACAATAAATCAGAGAGAAGGCAAATTCATTCCTGTTATTTTCTGATATAAATCCAAGGCGTAAACATCTGTCATTCCCGAAATATAATCAACGATGGATTGTACCTGGGTATACGTATCTTTCGAGTCTGTTTCATATTGTTCAGGAATCCTTTCCATCAGGAGTTTAGAATATGCCCGATGTGGATGGCTTGCTGCTTCCAGTAAACAATCCAATAGAAAATTAATGATTCTGTAACCGGC
This sequence comes from Bacteroidales bacterium, assembly GCA_031556755.1. GTDB lineage: Bacteria > Bacteroidota > Bacteroidia > Bacteroidales > Azobacteroidaceae > JAIRVZ01. The sequence continues at coordinate 2,232 of JAVBSK010000208.1, forward strand.
TAACTCCACATCCAACACATCTTTGGAACGATAGATGGTTGTGAATGCCAGGGTGGAACAGTTTTTATAAGCCCGGACGGAGTGCTCTTCCATAGCTGTAACCAAAGAGGTTTCGAATGTTCCGTCCAGTAGTTTTTTCTCATTTACCAGGAAAACGTCCGCACAATCATCGATAAGTTGTCCGATGACGGATGACCGTAGGTACGCAATTTGTTCATTTGTATCGCTTACCATCTTCATAATATTTAATGTCCTGTCTCTTTTTTCTTCAGGAATAAAAGCCAGCAATAAATCTTTACAGTCAGAAGTGGACAGGAGCCTCAATTTATGAGCATCCTCTATATCCATGATTTGATAACAGATATCGTCGGCAGCTTCCACCAAATAAACTAAGGGATAACGCTTGAAATGCAACGGAGAGTCGCTCTGTTTGAGAATGCCCAATTCATTGGCGATTCGTTTGTATCCTTCTTCTTCGGAAGCAAAAAAACCGAATTTCCCTTTTTTTCCGGCGGAAAAAGTAGAGGCGTAGGGATACTTTACTCCGGTGGCTAAGGTTGAATACGTGAGGACGAATCCTCCTGGTCTTCTTCCTTTGAACTGGTGCGTCAACAAACGCAATGAGTTGGCGTTTCCTTCGAAGTTCAGGAAATCGGAAAATCGGGAACCTTCTTCCTGCATCCTGGAAATATACATATTTCCCGCACTTTCGGAAAAATAAGAGGAAATTGCGTTCTCCCCTGAATGTCCGAACGGAGGATTTCCTAAATCGTGAGCCAGACAAGCCGCAGCGACAATGGAGCCGATTTGAAGAAAAATCGGATTTTCAGATTTGTATTTCTGGAATAATTCACGGCCGACCCTGTCTCCGAGCGAACGTCCTACACAGGCGACTTCCAGACTATGGGTCAGTCTGTTGTGTACAAAAATACTCCCGGGAAGCGGAAACACCTGTGTTTTATTCTGTAATCTTCTGAAAGGAGGCGAGAAAATCAACCTGTCATAATCTCGCTGAAAATCTGTGCGGTCATGTTTCTTCTTCTCGTGGTATTGTTCCATGCCGAAACGTTTGTCCGACAATAATTGATTCCATTCCATCATAAATATATCTCAAAAATTAGTTTGATAAGTTACAAAAGAGGAGAGAACATCCGCATCAACGATTCTTTCAGTTTCTCGCTGCGGGGTCTGGCTTTCCACTCTTTCAATATGATTTGTTTTGATTCTTTTTCATCTTCAAGAAACAGGTCTTTCATCTTTTCGGCGATGGTTTTGTCATATAGGTAAGCGTTTATTTCGAAATTATGTTCAAAACTTCGGAAATCCATGTTAGCAGATCCTATTACAGTAATATAGTTATCGACTACCATCATTTTTGCATGCAGGAAAGAGGGTTTGTAGAGGTAAATTTTCACTCCCGCATGTAAAATATCCGAGAAAAAGGATCGGGAAGCGGTATCCACGAAATACAGGTCGGAACTACTGGGAACCATCAACCGGATATCGATCCCGCTCAAAGCAGTCGCCTGTAAAGCTTGCAATAATGCATCCGTCGGAAGGAAATAAGGAGTTTGTATGTAAACATATTTTTTTGCGTTTGAAATGATATGTATTGTTGCCTGTAACAAAGTTCTCCAGGGATTGACTGGCCCCCCCGGGACTATCTGGAGATGATTTTCCGTGTATGATTGATTTTGTGGAAAATAAATTCTTTTGTTATTGAAATTTTTTCCGGAGGTAATCCAATCCGTCAGGAATGAAGACTGTAGTCCGGCAACTCCTTTTCCTTCGATACGCAAATG
>JAVBSK010000007.1:0-19092 GCA_031556755.1 Bacteroidales bacterium
AAAGTCGGAACTGACTGGTCTTTGAGAAATATATTCTTCTTTCAATTTTACTTCCTGTCGGTACGTTTGTAATGTAGTCGAATCAACGGGGAGGAACATAGGTTCATCGAATTTAACTGCCTTTTCCAGACGCCCTTTCACAAAAGTTTTTCCGGATGAGTATGTCAACGTATCCTCTTGCATAAAACTACATCGCAGCAATTAAACGCAGATTCGACTGCAACTGCTTTTGTTCGGTAATCAATATCAGGACTTCCTCCGGCGAAGATGCTACAGACCAAGCTGAAATAACTTCCTGACGCATAAATTTTTCGCTGATCGCTTTCTGCAACATCGACAACAAGGGATCATAGTAAGCTCCGATATTCAAAATAATAATCGGATTATTATATAAACCCAACTGTTTCCATGTAATGATTTCCATCAGTTCCTCCATAGTTCCTATTCCTCCCGGCAATGCAATACAGGCATCTGATTGCTGAGCCATCAAGGCCTTCCTCGCATGCATATCCTCTACCACAATTGTTTCCGATAAATATTCACAGAGCCATCCTTCTTCCACCATGAATCGGGGAATAATTCCCGTGACTTTACCTCCATTTTCCAGTACACCGTCGGCAACAGCTCCCATCAAGCCTTTTCCACCCCCACCTGTAATAACATTCACTCCACTCATAGCCAACAATTTACCCAACTCATAAGTTGCAGAAACATACGAAGCATCCACTTTCGAACTGGATGCTCCATATATTGTAATTGTTCTTATTCGTTCCGACATTTCAAATATTATTTTAAAAGTTTACAAAATTAAGAACATTTTGTAATTCTTCTTTGAAGAAATATTTATTTTTGTATCTGATAAAGACTATTTAATAAAAACACAACCAACCGGAGACTCATAAATAATGGACAATAAAACTATAAAATACATCATCCAGTTCTTATTGGGAAATGCTTATTCCCCTGAGATTGACACATTGGTAAGTTATGGATACGATATCGTCCCATCATCCGGCTCCAAGGTCGTAATTATTCCCTCCGGATTCTTCGAGGATTGCTACGGGACATTGAAATCTTTGCCAACATTGCCATTACAATCCATAGAAGGCATACCTCTTCTTTTCGGAAGTCCGGAAATAATCAAAGAATCCGGAAGGATTATCGTCAAGGCCGATATTATCGCATCTACTTATTTTCTGATTTCCAGATACGAAGAATATGTAAAAAAAGGCATTAGGGATATACATGGACGTTTTCCCGGCAAAGAATCAATTCCATACCAAGCCGGTTTCATCCACAGACCCATTGTGGATGAATACGGACAATTGTTGCGGAACTGGTTAATTGATGCCGGAGTCATACTACCTAACATTCCTGAAAAAATAAATAAAATATATCTGACACACGACATTGATGTACCTTTTCTCCACAGAAGATTCAAAAGTTTCATCAAAGGATTATTGATATCGAAAGATAAATCGAGAATTGTAAAAAGTTATTTTGGGAAACCGGAAGTAGACTCTGCTTACACCTTTCCCTGGTTGATCGAAAAAAACAAACGCCTGATAGACCGCTTAGGAAAACAACAGTGTGAATCCATTTTTTTCTTTATGGCCGGAGGTTCATGCCCGGAAGATAAACCCGTCTATAATTTGTATTCGAAAGACAGCCAATTCATGATAGATCTGGCAAAACGGAACGAGGTCATCATCGGCTTACATGCCAGCTACAGTGCGGGGCTGAATCCACGTCTGATTTCTTTGGAAAAAGCCAAGTTGGAAAAGGCATCCCAATTAAAGATAACGATCAACCGGCATCACTTTTTAGCATACAGAAACCCGGAAGATTTCCGCTATCTGACGGATGCGGGCATCACGGACGATTTTACAATGGGATATGCTGATGTTGCAGGTTTCAGACTAGGGACATGCCGGTCAGTAAGATACATAGACCCTGACAAGAGAATGCTCACCAGCTTGCTCCTTCATCCATTGACCGTTATGGACTGTTCTTTAGACAATCCAAACTATATGGGATTGGATTTTGAAGATGCATACCGTTATTGTTTGACACTGACAGAACAAACCAAGCGATTCAATGGAGAGTTGGTCTTGTTATGGCACAACACTTCCGTAATAGAAAATCCGGGAAACTGGCAACGAAAACTCTATCAAAAGTTACTTGATTATCTATACGAAACTTCTAGATCCTGAATATTTAAATCAAATCCATACCATTAAATTTATGAGACACAAAGAGATTATTGATTTTTACAAACCACGCGATTTTACAGACAAACTATTGACTGCCGCTGCTTTTTTATTTCAAAACAGAAAAGTCATATACCTTAAAAGTATTTTTATCGCGATCCCTGTCATTTTGATCCTTGGTTATTTATTAAAAGATTACATCAGTCTTATACACATCTTCAGTCACAATACCTCAGCGCCCTTTGAGCAGCAAAATATTTATTTATTGATCCGTGTTGGCATATTTTTCCTATTTTCTGGCATTTCTATCTTATTTTTTATGGGGTATATAGCCGCCGTGATGTTCCATTATAAAAACTACGAACTTTTCAACAGGAAACTGTCCGATATTTCACTCAACCAAACCTTGTCTTTCACAAAGAAAACATGGCTCGTAGACATGGCTCTTTCCATCCCCCTGATTATTGTGGCGGGTTTAACATATCTCTTTATCTACTTCTCCCCCAACACAATGATTGAAATATTAATCATGACACAACTATCAGCCTTATTTCTGATTATATTTCCACCCCTAAGTCTATCCTTTTTCCCTGTCTACTTTGAAGGAAAAAGAGTCTATAAATCTATCAGAGAAGGCTTTTCTTTAGGAATCAGATATTGGGATTCTACTTCCGGAATCTTTATCACATCCATTTTGATATCTTTGTTTATTCAACTTTTATTTACAATTCCATTTTATATCTGCCTGAAACAAAACGCTTCTCATTTTTCGTGCTTCATTTTCGGCTCACTGTCAGTTTTCAGTCTGTTCCTAACCTTCCCTTTTATATTCATTAGTTTAGCATTTCAATATTTAGGTATGAAAAAAACTAAAACAGGATTGTATCTGAAAGAATTTGAAGATATGTAAGGGGTAAAAAAAAGATAAATGGAGAATTAATTTCTTAACTTTGCATCCCAGTAATGCAATCCATATTCAGTGAAAAATATTCATAACTATGAAATCATGGCGCCGGTAGGTTCTTACGAATCGTTAGCCGCCGCTATTCAGGGAGGCGCCGATTCCATTTACTTTGGAATCGAAGGGTTAAACATGCGATCAAAATCCTCCAATAATTTCACCATCAACGACTTGAGTGAAATTGCAAATATATGTAAGAAGCATAAAATCAAGAGTTATCTGACTGTCAACACAATTATCTACGATAATGATCTGAACTTGATGCAACAAATCATAGATGCTGCGAAAAAAGCTGAAGTTTCAGCCATCATTGCCGCTGATGTAGCCGCCATGGTTTATGCACGAAATATCGGTGTTGAAATTCACCTGTCCACACAATTGAATATTTCCAACATCGAGTCTTTGAAATTTTACGCTCAGTTTGCTGATGTAGTCGTACTTGCACGCGAATTAAACATGGAACAGGTCAAAGAAATATACACCCAAATACAAAAACAACAAATCAAAGGGCCTAATGAAAATCTGATTAGAATTGAGATGTTTTGCCACGGAGCTTTATGCATGGCTGTCTCCGGAAAATGCTATCTGAGTCTACATGAGATGGCGTCATCGGCCAACCGGGGAGCCTGCAACCAACTCTGCCGCAGAGGTTATACGGTAAAAGACAAAGAAAGTGACATCGAACTTGAAATAGACAACCAATACATCATGTCTCCCAAAGATTTAAAAACCATCCATTTCATGAATATCATGCTGGACGCTGGTGTAAAAGTATTTAAAATCGAAGGACGTGCACGAGGGCCTGAATATGTACGGATTGTCACGGAATGTTATAAAGAGGCCATACATTCTTATTGCGAAGAAACCTTTTCGGAAGAAAAAATCACAAATTGGGACGAACGTCTAAAACGTGTATTTAACCGCGGATTCTGGAATGGCTACTATCTCGGACAACGCTTGGGTGAATGGAGTTCTCAATATGGAAATGAAGCAACCGAACGGAAAATGTATATTGGAAAAATCATTAAATATTTCTCCAAACTAGAAGTGGCGGAGATATTGATGGAAACCCAATCTCTGAACGCAGGGGAAAAGATATTAATTACCGGCCCAACCACAGGCGCGTTATTTCTGGATGCCGACGAAATCCGTGTAGACCTGAAGCCTGTGAAAACAACTGTCAAAGGAGAATTATTCTCAATCAAAGTTCCCGGGAAAGTACGTCCTTCCGATAAATTATTTAAATTGGTGCAGTTCCCGGAGGATTAATTCACTCCGGAAGATATATTCTTAATCAGGCAAAAATGGCAGACATGAATGTAATTTATTTTGAATTAAAAATGAAAGTAAGAGATTATGAGTGCGATACGCAAGGAATCGTGAATAATGCCAATTACTTACATTATATGGAACATACCCGCCACGAATTTCTTGAAAGTTATGGCGTCTCATTTTTTAAGTTACAGGAACGGCGCATTGACCCTGTAGTCGTAAGAATAGATATCCAATATAAATCGTCATTGAAAGGAAGCGAACATTTTATTTCCCGCCTGAAAGCTGCAAGAGAAGGGGTTAAAATCGTTTTTTTCCAGGAAATATATCGGGAAACCGACAATAAACTCTGTTGTAAAGCTAAAGTTGAGGTCGCCGTCACCGAAAATGGAAAACTGACAAGAGGAGAATATTTTGACGGATTATTGGGAATATAGAGGAACTAATTACTAATGTGCCAATTAATTGACGAGCTAAGAATAAACAATGGATAATTGAAAACAGACAATTTTTAATTCACAAAAAAAATATCAATGAAGTTTTAAGACATATTTTAACCAAATAACCATGCTAAATCCAAACCTTATTTATCAAATCAGCCTCACTTTAGTGAAAGGGATCGGGAATATTACAGCCAAACAAATCATAGAAACATTAGGGAATGCCGAAGCTTTATTTAAAGAAAAGCCACGGTTAATTGAAAAAGTCCCGGGAATATCCGCCAGAATCATATCCGAGATCAAAAGTCCGGAAATACTGAAACGAGCGGAAAAAGAAATTTCATTCCTTGAAAAGAATGATATCCAATCTTTTTTCTTTTCTGATCAGCACTATCCTCAACGGCTCAGAGATTGCATCGATTCTCCTGTCATGCTATATTTCAAAGGAAAAACCGACTTAAATACAAACAAAATAGTCAGTATCGTAGGTACAAGGCATGCCACTGGCTACGGCAAGGAGATGACTGATTCTTTCTTGAAAGCATTTCAATCAATATATCCGGACATACTGGTTGTCAGCGGATTAGCTTATGGAATAGACATCACTGCCCATAAGGCAGCTTTGCAATACAATCTTCCTACGGTAGGGGTACTGGCGCACGGATTAGACCGGATTTACCCTTACGAACATAAACAAACTGCAATTGCAATGTTGGAACACGGAGGATTACTTACAGATTTCATGAGCGAAACCAAGCCCGACAGACAAAACTTCGTAAAACGAAACCGGATTGTCGCCGGTATTGCAGATTGTACCATTGTAATCGAATCTGCAAAGAAAGGAGGAGCCTTGATCACAGCCAATATCGCAAGTTCATACAATAGAGACGTTTTTTCCATTCCGGGAAAAAGCTCTGATTTATATTCCCAAGGTTGTAACAAACTGATCAAAGAAAAGAAAGCGGCATTGGTCGAAACAGCAGAAGACATCCTTTGGGAAATGGGTTGGCATAAAGAAACGGAAGAAAAAAATAAAGCCGTACAAAAATCATTATTCCCGAATATTTCCGCCGAAGAACAGGAAGTAATTGATATTTTATCCGGAACGGAAAGCCTGCACCTGAATATGCTCGCTATCGAATTAAATAAACCGGTAAGCAAACTTTCCGCACTCCTTTTTGATATGGAAATGAAAGGGATTGTCCGTTGTATGCCCGGAGGTATGTTCCGGCTGTAATGTAACGATGCCGATGAAAAGATTGAAATAGATATTATTTTCTAAATACTACTCACTTGACTTTGGACTGATTTTTATTGATATAATCTTTCCAACTGGTATACTTGGAGTCCGAGGCAGGATTATTACTCTGGAAGAAATGACAAAGCGCCGCAGCAAGTCCATCTGTTGCATCCAATTGCGGTAGCATACTTTCATCCGGAATCTTCAGAAAACGCTTCAACATATCAGCCACCTGCTCTTTCGCTGCTTTACCGTTTCCGGTAATGGACATTTTGATTTTCAACGGGGCATATTCAAAGATAGGAACATCTCTGCTTAGCGCCGCAGCCATGGCAACACCTTGCGCTCGTCCCAGTTTGAGCATACTTTGAACGTTTTTACCGAAAAACGGAGCTTCGATCGCCAATTCATCCGGATGAAACTCATCAATTAACGAAACTACCCTTTCAAAGATTTTCCTCAGCTTAAGATAATGATCATCGTATTTGCTTAATTCCAGAACTCCCATAACCATCAGAAAAGGCTTGTTATCGATAATTCTCAAGATGCCATAACCCATCACAGTTGTTCCCGGATCAATACCCAGTATGATTCTTTCTTTTGTCATTACAATTCTATATCTAATTCTTTCATATATGTAGTAAAACCCAAGAGCTTGTTACCAAACAGCGTTACCAACTTCCCATTCAATACAGTTCCGACCGATTCAATCCAATCATTCAATATTTCTGTATTTTTTACATAAAATTGGATAGAATAACTTTTTCCCTCTTCCAGGTGTTCCGAATAAATCCTGCAAAGGCGAGGGTTAAAAAGCATTCCTCCTGCAAGAGCGCTGGAAATGTATTCCATTTTCAGAAAGGACAAGGCTTGTTCATGAATATCATCTTCGATATGAAATGTAATGTTATATATAAACATCTGAATAAAAATAAAAAAAATTTAATCTAAGTATTCAAAAATTATTTTAACTTTGCGCCTGCATTGAAGGGGGTTTAGCTCATCTGGCTAGAGCGCGACACTGGCAGTGTCGAGGTGACCGGTTCGAGTCCGGTAATCTCCACTTCGGGTTTATTCAGGAAGTTGTTAAAAAACAACTTCCTTTTTTTTGCAAATATAGTCATTTATTAAAAAAAGTGTACCAACCTTCGTTGATACACTCCACTTACCAAAAGAAAACACAATTAAAAAAGGTGTACGATGTTAATATTTAATATAATGTGTGCGTGTGTTAGTATTACCTATTATGCGGTATGCGTGTGTTAACTCTTTAACTTTAACGATGCTTGTGTGATTGTATGTGAATCCTGAAAATACTTTCAATATTCTTTATACAAAAAGAAAGGCAAATCACATGCCAAAAGGTTTTCCGGGTTTAATTTAGGTTTTTATACATTTTTTTGTGGAATTTAACAACTCAAAGAGAAATATTGTGGAAAAATTCCACAATATGGAAAATTAGCTCTAATTTTGGAAGAGTTTATTTCTGTTTACAATATCAGTAAGAAATGGCGGGCATCTACATCCATATTCCTTTTTGTAAAAAAAGATGTATTTATTGCGATTTCTTTTCTTCCACTACGATGGAAAAAAGATCGGAATATACGGATGCTTTGTGTTCGGAACTTCAGTTAAGGAAACACTATCTTCAGGGAGAAAACATCCAAACCATCTATTTTGGAGGAGGAACCCCTTCCCAACTCAAACCGGAAGATTTTAAAAAGATATTTGAATGTATTTTCTCCTGTTTCAACTTTTCAGAAACAGGAGAAGTCACTTTGGAAGTCAATCCGGATGACATCACCACTCTGTATCTGCAAGATTTACAACAATTTCCTTTCAATAGAATCAGTTTAGGGGTACAAAGTTTTTGCGACAGTGAATTAATTTTTCTGAACCGACGTCATAATGCCTTCAAAGCAAGAGAAAGCATACAAACATGTAAGGCCGCCGGATTCCAAAATATCAGTATTGACCTGATGTACGGTCTGCCTGGACAAACATTGGATATCTGGAAAAGTAATTTACAACAGGCGATTGATTCCGGCATACAACATATTTCCGCTTATCATTTGATATACGAAGAGGGAACAGGACTATACCGCTTATTGAAAGAAAAAAAGACAAAGGAAATCAATGAAGATCTGAGCGTAGAAATGTTTTCCACGATGATCGACATGTTGACTTCTGCCGGATTCGAGCACTATGAAATCTCTAATTTCGCCAGACCTCCGTTCGTTTCCATGCACAATTCTTCCTATTGGAATGGAACGAAATACCTTGGTATCGGAGCTTCCGCTCATTCATTTAACGGGAAAGAACGGCATTGGAATGTAGCCAACCTGGATGAATATATAAACTCCATTCAGCAAGGCAAGGTTCCGGCAGAAACGGAAATCATTGGAGAGAAAGAACAATACAACGACTTCATCCTTACCCGCATGAGGACAATGCGGGGAATTAACTTGAGTGAAATGGAAAGTATTTTCGGTAAAATGAAAAGAGAAGATTGCCTGAGACAAGCCCAAAAACACATTGCAAATGGAATGATGGAAATCTCAGGCTCTCATATGAGATTAACGAAAGCCGGCATATTTGTTTCAGACGGGATTATGATCGACTTGTTTCTTTGAACGGATGGCTGATTAAATAAGCATTATAATACCTGACATCTCCGGTCACTTCTTTTCCAATCCAATCAGGGATGGAAAATATTTCGTTTTCGGATTCCAATTCCAGTTCCGCTAATACCAGGCCTTCATTTTCTCCATAAAAAACATCAACTTCAAACAGATGATCTCCGTAAGGAACGTAATGTCTCGTTTTTTCTATAAAGCCGGGAGTACAAAGTTTCAATAATTCTTCAGCGTCCCCGACCGGGATTTCATATTCGAATTCACATCTTGCAAAGCCATTTTCATTAGAAGGCCCCTTGACGGTCAGATACGCTTTTTCTCCTTTAATCCTGACTCTTACGGTCTTTTCGGCGGAAGCACAGATATAGGCCTGAACGATTCTCTCTTTCCTCTCTACATCAGGCAAAAAATCTCCACTCACCAGGAATTTACGTTCTATTTCGATCATACAGCTCTGGAAAATAGAGTTTAGATTTATTTATTTCCTTTTCCATAGCTGAACGAAACCGGAATATAGGGGCTTGCCAAAGTCTGTCCACCGATAACCAGTGTCGGTTTCAGTTTCACGGTAACATTGCTCGCTTTGTCTCCGATTCCTGCAAAATTAAACGCCAGATTCTTGATTGCATCGGCTGATTGCCCACTCATCGCTTTCTTCAGATCAAAATTCAGATTGATAGGCAATTGACTGATTTGTCCGGGAGCCACCTGCATCTTGGAATCAACCGAACCTGTCGTCATCTCAACACCATCGATCTCCAAAATATACGCCAATCCATTCAGCATTGCGGTCTGATAACCTGGATTCTTTACATCCAGATTCAACGTAAATTGCAAAGGCAACGAACCACTTTTGGAAGAAAAGGAAGAAACCAGACCCGCTAATGCAAGCGGATTAACGGAAGACAAACTCGTTGCATTCTGCAAATTAATCCCTCCCAACGTTAATCCGGATATGGACTTGTATTTATATTCGCATTGTGTCAGACTAAGTGTACTCAATGCGGTTTGAGCGACATCACAGGAAACAATTGTCAGGACAAGACCTAATAAAGCGATAATCTTTTTCATATGGCAATAATTTGTTGTTTAGTTTTTTTGAAATCTGTATGAATTTCAGCATACTGAACGAGAGCTTCGTTTCATACAATAATAATATTTTATAATCATTGTGAATAATTCATGTTATCTGATCGTAACCATCGTCGCTCCAAATCCATATTCCCTGAATGAAGCATCCTGAAATGAGCAATTTTTATATTTTGATTTCAACTCATTCAACAGGGCGTTGCGCAAAACACCTTCTCCTTTTCCGTGAATAAATACAATCTTCTGCCCTTTCTTGTTTTTATATTGCTCCATCGTTTCATGGAACTTATTGAGCTGTATATTCAACATCTCCGTGTTACCCAATCCAGAAACATTGTCCAATAACTGATTGATATGCAAGTCGATTTCAACAATGGCAGGAAGTTGTTCCTTCCTTTGCGAGAACTGCTTGACAGGACGTTCAATTCTCACTTTCCGATTCATAGCATCCTGGATATCAGCCGCAGAAACAAGCATTTCCCGTTCCGGAACATCATTCACAACAACAGGATAAATCAAGGCTTCATCTTCGAAAAAGTCATTTTCATGAAAACTGTGCAACTTATAGAATTTAACTCCGTCGATACTGATTTCTACAGTTTGTGCATTTTTCAGCATAAATGGTTTACCTTCCTTATATGCAATAAACTGGACACAAATCTTTTCCAGATCGTTCAAATCCTCTTTGGCAAACTCCTCGACAAACAAACGGGTATTTGGCTCTATGATACTTCTGAAACGACTGTTCCATGCATTATTTTTCCTGTTCATATAATTAAGAAAGAGAACATAATTACTGTCATTTATCAAAAACAACTCATAGTTACATTTTCCTAAAGTCTTGATATCCATTGGAAGAAAAGCCAGATAAACATTGAGTTTCTCTTTGCCGGGAATCTCTGTAATTTCTCCTTCAACAACTTTCTTTTCCGGGACGTTTTTTTTGATTTCAACGGCTTGAGCCGCAGCTTTGGAGGCGCTTTTTACCTGCATCTCTCCCGATTCGATCACAACGCATTCCCGGATAAGAACCGGCGTTTCAAATCCGTCATCCTCCTCAACATATACGATCTCTTTCCCTTGAAATTTCTTTACGATACCTCCTCCGACTGAATTCAGAAAGCGTACCCTGTCTCCTATTTTCATTATATATAAATGCTTATTCCTTACATATTTGGCAGTTTCTCAAATGAACAACCAAGTGGCAAAATTAGTTATAATATTTTATTATGTCCATTAGCAACCACACTTTCTTCCAAAATAAATACCTTTGCAGGATGAAAAAAATAATAGGATACCTATCTTTCTTTTTGCTGTTTACGCTCATTGTTGTCATGGGGATGGCAACCTGGCAGGAACACCTCAAGGGTACACAATATGCAATGAACGAGATTTACAATACTACATGGTTCAATTTATTATGGGTTTCCGTAAGCGTATTATCGACATATTATATCTGGGCTAATAAACTATACAGAAAATTACCTGCTTTCATGTTACATCTTTCACTGATAGTGATTCTTACCGGTGCGCTGATCACCCGGTTCAATGGAAAAACAGGCATGATTCACCTGAGAGAAAACATTGAAAACAGGACTTTCTTTTGTGAAGAAGATCAGGATTACATTCACTTGCCCTTTTCCTTACTGCTGAATTCTTTTCAAATCGAATATTATCCGGGAACAACATCTCCCTCCAATTATATCAGCATCATTGAAATCAAAGATAAATCGGGAAATACTTCCCTTGAAAAAGAGATTTCAATGAACAATATCCTGAAACATGAAGGATACAGGTTTTATCAGTCCTCATTCGACCCAGACATGAAAGGATCGATACTCAGTATAAATTACGATTCAACCGGAATTATTTTTACTTATACCGGATATTTCTTATTGTTTTTTTCCATGCTCTGGATTTTTTTCGACTCAAAAGGACGCTTTACCGAACTCGTAAAAAAAACGACAAAAAATAAATTCGCTTCAATTTTGATTATTTGCCTTTTCTCTTTTTTTCCGGTTCATGCTGAAACTACAAATTCACTTTTGTCAAAAGATGGAGCAACAGTAAACCGGGAGCAATCCAACCGGTTTGCAAAACTAAAAGTCTACTACAACGGGCGTATCTGCCCACTTCAAACTTTAGCAATCGACTTCACCACCAAACTGACAGGTAAACCCAAATACAAATATGCCAATGCAGAACAAGTCTTGTTGGGATGGATCTTTTTTCCTGAGAAATGGCAACATGTACCGCTTTTTGATATTAGGAATGAAGAACTCAAAAATATTATAAACAACTCAGGAAAAGCTTGTTTTTCAGATTTCTTTAATTCAAAAGACCAGAGTTATAAACTGGCGCCTTACCATGTTCAGATATACGGTTCGGAACAAAAATCCGCATTAATCAAAGAAGCTGCTAAACTGGATGAAAAGATTCAATTGATTGCAATGATTCAAAACGGGGAACTACTCCAAATGTTTCCTTTCGAAACTTCGGAAAAACTTCTTCGATGGTATACTCCCACTGAGCAATTCCCCGAAAATATCAGTAAACAAGAAATATTGTTCGCCCAAAACTTTTTTTCACTCTATTACGAATACATCAGGGACAACAACATCAACGATACCAACATACTACTGGATAAACTGACTGTTTTCCAAAACAGTAAAACGCAGGATATATTTTCTGAATCACATTTCAAAGCGGAATTGATACTCAACAAAATCAATATTTTTTCCCTGCTTTTCAAGATAAACCTTACGATCGGTTGTATTGCCATATTGTTTTTCATATCCGGTGTCGTCCGCAACCAAAATACTGAAAGGATCCAACATGCATTCTATTACATATTAATGCTCATGTTTATTGTATTAACAATCGCTTTAGCATTGAGGGGATATGTGGCAGGACGTTTACCTATGAGTAACGGATACGAGACCATGCTGTTTATCGCCTGGTGTACTTTATCTATCGGAGTGTTATCAAGGAAATATTCTTTCCTCATCACTTGTTTCAGCTTCCTGCTTTCAGGATTCGTTCTATTGGTAGCGCATATCGGCTCAACGAACCCTCAAATCACCCCTTTGGTTCCCGTCCTACAGTCTCCCTTACTGAGTATCCACGTTTCACTCATCATGATTTCCTACGGACTATGCGGATTCATGCTTCTGAACAGCCTGACTGCATTCATCCTACTAGGTATAGCTCCCCGAAAGAGGCAAACAAAAATAAACACCTCGAAACTGAAAGAATTAAACGAATTATTCATGTATCCCGCCACATTCTTTCTCGGAGCAGGAATATTCGTTGGAGCTATCTGGGCGAATGTATCCTGGGGACGTTATTGGGGCTGGGATCCCAAAGAGGTTTGGGCTTTAATCACTTTTCTCCTGATGAGTTTCACTTTTCATGGGAAAACGCTGGAGTTTTTTAAAAAACCGGTTATTTACCATCTATTTATATTGATAATATTCGCATCCGTACTAATGACTTATTTCGGTGTCAACTTCGTACTTGGAGGCAAGCACAGTTACGGAGGATAATTCTGTGTGTCTTTTTTACATAATCTTCTTTGTATTTGTAAAATAATCGTGTATTTTTGTAAAACTTTATTTTGTTTCTTAATACTGTCAGTTTTTTTATATCACCCCCATCAATGAAAGAATTTATTATAACCGATACTCGAACGGAAAGAGCCGTCTTAATAGGGCTTATCACCCCTCAACAAAATGAAAACAAAATAAGAGAATATCTCGACGAATTGGCTTTCCTGGCGGAAACAGCCGGTATCTATCCTGTAAAAAATTTCACGCAAAAACTGGATTACCCTCATCCTGTGACCTTTGTCGGTTCCGGGAAATTAAAAGAAATCAAAAATTACGTTGAAAACGAAGATAACGAAATCGGAATGGTTATTTTCGATGACGAATTATCTCCCAAACAACTGCGGGTGATTGAATCCGAATTGAGAGTCAAAATCATGGATCGCACCAGTTTGATTCTGGATATTTTTGCTAGCCGCGCACAAACAGCTCACGCCAAATCTCAGGTTGAATTGGCGCAATATAATTATATGCTCCCCCGCCTGACACGACTATGGACTCACCTGGAAAGACAAAGCGGAGGAGGAAGTAGCGGTTTCCGTATGCGCGGACCTGGAGAAACCCAGCTTGAAACAGACAAACGAATCATATTGGAGAAAATAACCCGCCTGAAAAATGAGCTGAAAGACATTGAAAAACAAAAGTCTATCCAACGAAAAAACAGAGGGAAACTGGTACGGGTTACATTGGTCGGATATACCAATGTCGGAAAATCAACATTAATGAACCTTCTCGCCAAATCGGAGGTATTTGCAGAAAACAAACTTTTTGCAACTCTGGATACAACTGTCCGAAAAGTAACCGTTCAGAACCTGGCTTTTCTGATGTCCGATACTGTCGGATTTATTCGCAAACTACCTACCGAGTTGATCGAATCTTTCAAATCAACCCTCGATGAAGTAAGAGAGGCAGATTTATTGCTCCATGTGGTAGACATATCTCATCCCGGATTTGAAGAACAGATAGAAATTGTTTCAACCACTCTGAACGAAATCATCAAAGAAGAAAAACCGGTAATTGTGGTATTCAATAAAATCGACTCGTTTTCACATATAGAAAAAGAAGCCGACGACCTGACTCCTTTGACCCGGGAGAATATCTCTCTCGAAGATCTGAAACAGACATGGATGAACCAATTACACGAAAATTGCGTTTTCATCTCGGCGAAAGAAAAAAATAATATAGAAGAACTCAAAAACATTTTATACGAGAAAGTCAAAGAAATTCATATTGAAAGGTTTCCTTATAATGATTTTCTATATCAAAATTATGAAGAAGAAGAACTTGGAGCTACTTAAGAAAAACTGAGACAGGACAATCAGGGGAAACTCAATGAGCCTTTTTATTAATTAATTAAATGTTAACAGTTATGTACAGAAAATTAACCTGTCAGGAGATTGAATCTCTAAAAGCGCAACATTGCAGTGCCGAAAATTGGGACAATATTTTAGTTTCTGCAAATTTTAATCCCAAAAACATCAACCACACACACTTTTCAGGGAATATTACTTTAGGTGTTTTCGAAAAAGAAGTCACCTTACCGGGAGGCATCAGGAAATCGACAGGACTGAACCGCGTTTCCTTATGCAATTGTGAAATCGAAGACAACGTTCTGATAGAGAACGTACAGAATTACATCGCCAATTACAAGATCGGAGAAAATTCCATCATTTGTAACCTGGATGTAATGTATGTTGAAGGAAGATCTACTTTCGGTAACGGAGTCGAAGCCGCCGTCCTGAATGAATCTGGAGGCCGGGAAGTCATGATCAACGACAAACTTTCCGCTCAATATGCATACATTCTGGCGCTCTACAGGCACAGGCCGGCTCTCATCAAAAGGATGCAAGACCTGATCCATACTTATGCCGAAAAATATGCCTCCGAAATCGGAAGTGTCGGCAAAAATGTAAAAATCATCAATGTCGGCTCTATCAAAAATGTCCGTATTGGTGATGACGCAACGATTGAAGGATCCTGCCGCCTGGAAAACGGAAGTATAAACAGTAATAAATACGACCCTATATATATAGGATACAAAGTAGTCTGCGAGGACTTTATCATCAGTTCCGGATCAAAAGTCGAAGACGGAGTCATGTTGAAGCGGTGCTTCATCGGACAAGCTTGCCATTTAGGTTTTACATATTCAGCGACAGATTCTTTATTCTTCAGTAACTGTCAGGGAGAAAACGGAGAAGCCTGCGCCATTTTCGCCGGTCCATACACAGTCACTCACCATAAATCAACTTTACTGATTGCCGGTATGTTCTCTTTTATGAACGCAGGATCCGGTTCGAATCAAAGTAACCACATGTATAAATTAGGCCCCATTCACCAGGGAATTGTGGAAAGAGGAGGAAAAACAACCAGTGACTCATATATCCTTTGGCCGGCTAAGATCGGAGCATTCTCCCTGATTATGGGTAGACATTACAGAAACTCAGACACTTCGGATATGCCTTTCTCTTACCTGATCGAAAGTGGAGAAGATTCCGTTTTAGTTCCTGCTGCCAACTTGAAGAGTGTCGGAACCATCCGTGACGCCCAAAAATTTCCCAAACGGGACAAAAGAAAAGATCCGAATAAACTCGATCAACTGAACTTCAACTTATTGAGTCCGTATACCATCCAAAAAATGGTCAATGCCGTAGATATATTGGAGGAATTACAAAAGACATGCGGAAAAACATCAGAGACATATACTTATCAGAGTTATAAAATAGGGAAAGGATCTCTCGAAAAAGGAATTAAGTTATATCGTCTGGCTATTACCAAATTTTTGGGAAACTCCTTGATTTCCAGATTGGAAAATAAAACTTTCAATAACGATGAAGAAGTTCGTAAATGCCTCAAACCCGGCACGGAGATCGGATTGGGAGATTGGAGCGACATCGCAGGATTACTGGCTCCCAAAAAAGAAATAGATAAATTAATCGACAATATAGAATCCGGAAACATAAACCGGGTCGGCTCCATCAACGATGTGATTTCTGAATTGCATCAAAACTATTACACCTATGAATGGACTTGGTCATGGGATAAAATCGAGAAATATTTTGGCATATCTCTTCAAACTGTTACATCTAAAAAACTAATCGAAATCATCGAAAAGTGGAAAGAAGCAGTCATAAGTATTGACAGGATGTTATATGAAGATGCCAAGAAAGAGTTTTCACTGACCTCTCAAATAGGATTCGGAGCGGACGGAAGCAGGGAAGAACAGAATATGGACTTCGAACAGGTACGGGGAGCTTTTGAAAAAAACACTTTTGTCCGTTCCATTTTGGAACATATTGAGAAAAAAACAGAATTAGGAAATTCAGTTATCAATCAATTAAAATTTAAATAAACCCTAAAACGAGGATGGTTCCGGTTTAGACCGGAACCATCCTCACAGAATTTTTGTATGGCAACACCTCCTTTTAAGTATCAGGAACCTTTTCCTTTAGGGAAGGACGATACAGCGTATTATTTGTTGACGGAAGAAGGGATTTCCGTTTCCGAGTTTGAAGGCAACGAAATCCTGAAAGTCACTCCGGAAGCATTGACAAAACTGGCGAACGCCTGTTTTCATGATTGTTCTTTTTTTCTGCGTCCAGAACATCAGAAACAAGTATCTAAAATTTTATCTGACCCGGAAGCCAGTGAGAATGATAAATATGTAGCGTTGACCATGCTCCGTAATGCGGAAATTGCAGCGAAAGGTATCCTTCCATTTTGTCAGGATACCGGAACGGCGACAATTATTGCTAAAAAAGGACAGCAGGTATGGACTGGAGGCGGTGACGAAGAAGCATTGTCTCTGGGAGTATATAAAACATATACGGAAGAAAACCTGCGTTATTCACAGACGGTTGCATTAGACATGTATGCTGAAAAAAATTCGGGATGCAACCTTCCTGCACAAATTGACATCCAAGCCATTGACGGATCAGAATACAAATTTCTGTGCATAGCCAAAGGAGGAGGTTCAGCCAATAAGACTTACTTATTCCAGGAAACCAAAGCTTTATTGAATCCTGCTACACTGGAAAAATTCCTGATTGAGAAAATGGCTTCATTGGGAACAGCAGCTTGCCCTCCCTATCACATCGCTTTTGTGATCGGAGGAACATCTGCAGATGCTTGCCTGAAAACAGTCAAACTGGCTTCCACTAAGTATTACGACTCTTTACCAACCGAAGGAAATGAAGGAGGTCAGGCGTTCAGAGATATTGTACTGGAAGAAAAGATGCTGGAGGCCGCTCATAAAATCGGACTCGGCGCTCAATTCGGTGGTAAATACCTGGCGCATGATGTCCGTATCATTCGTTTGCCCCGGCACGGCGCTTCTTGTCCTGTCGGCATGGCGGTTTCCTGTTCCGCAGACAGAAATATCAAAGCCAAAATAAACAAAAAAGGTGTCTGGATTGAAAAGCTGGAAGATAATCCGGGTAAATACATCCCCGAAGCATTACGTAATGCGGGAGAAGGTGACGCCGTCAAAATCAATCTGAACAGGCCAATGAAAGAAATCCTGGCCGAATTAAGCAAATATCCGGTTTCTACCCGTCTTTCTTTGACAGGGACAATCATTGTCGGAAGAGATATCGCTCATGCCAAATTGAAAGAAAAAATCGACAACGGGGAGGGACTTCCTCAATACATTAAGGATCATCCCATTTACTATGCGGGTCCAGCAAAAACGCCTAAAGGGATGGCTTGCGGTTCCATGGGGCCGACTACCGCCGGACGTATGGATTCTTATGTGGATTTATTTCAAAGTCAGGGAGGAAGTATGGTCATGTTGGCCAAAGGAAACAGAAGCCAGCAAGTAACGGATGCCTGCCAGAAATATGGAGGATTCTATCTGGGTTCAATCGGAGGTCCAGCCGCTATTTTAGCCCAGAACAATATCAAAAGTATCGAATGTGTGGAATATCCGGAGTTGGGTATGGAAGCCATCTGGAAGATCGAGGTGGTCGATTTCCCTGCCTTCATCTTGGTCGATGACAAGGGAAATGATTTTTTCCGCAAGACAAAGTAGAATATCATCTAAATAAATTTATATTATTTCTTTGATATAAGGCAAAGGTACAGGGCGAAAGAAAGCATCATTAGTCTTTCGCCCTTAGTCCTTAGCCACCCAATAATATAAACTAAATTTAATCATGTACTTAAATTAACGTGAGTTCAATATAAGCAATAGACTGGAGGTTTTGAATATCAATAACTCTCTTTAACTTTTTATTAACTCTTAGTTTTTTGGCTTATTTTTTGAAATAATTTTCAAAATATTAATTTTGTATCTTTAAAATCATGCGAATGAAATTTACAAAAAGCTATATATTATTACTTGTCTTTGAAATATTTCTAACGAATCCTATTCTGAGTCAAGTCAGCCATGGCGGAACTCCTTTATTTTTCAATCAGACAAACCTGTTGAAAAATTCGATCAGTCATTTTTTCATAGAAATGCCTGCGTTCAATCTCGATTCTCTTCTACAGGAGGATAAGGTGAACGAGTCGAACATGAGAGGAGCATTCCGTTTTGCCGAAAAATTTTATGTCAACATCGAAAAAGACAAATGCGGAAGAAGTTTTGTTCTGGCTGACGGGACAAAAGTATGGCAAGTTGGAATCAAATCCCAAGGAGCTTA
>JAVBSK010000015.1:0-3132 GCA_031556755.1 Bacteroidales bacterium
GTTTCGGTAGTGGATAATTGTTTATTATTGATTAGGTTTCTTGTTGTAATAGTCGTTTTGTTGTCTTAGCATCGACAGCACTCGACCGTATCGCTTTAGATATCGCCCGCAAGTCTATGACTTTACTTCTCAACAAAAATAAAATCCTACCGTTAAAAAACGGGAACTTAACAGTTGCCGTCATGGGACCAAATGCAAACGACCCGGTTATGCAGTGGGGTAATTACAATGGAACTCCGGCGCGGACTATAACGATTCTGGATGGCATTCGTTCCGCCTTAAAAGCAAATGACAAATTGATCTATGAACAAGGATGCGGCCTGGTGGAAAACACATTGATGGAAAGCGCTTTTAACCAATGTATATCGGAAAACGGGCCTGGGTTCACTGCTATCTACTGGAATAATCCGGATAGAAACGGTGATCCGGTCACACAAACACAAATCACAACTCCTTTTAGTTTCTGTACAACGGGGGCTACGGTTTTTGCTCCGGGCGTAAACTTAACGGACTTTACGGCTTCATACACTAGCGTTTTCACCCCCAAGAAATCAGGTGAAATCATTTTTGATTTTTCAGTCAACGGCGTGATGAATTTACTGATAGACGGAAAAGAAGTGAAGGGAACCAGCGCCAATCATGGAAGCCGGAAAATGGAATATTCCATGAAAGTAGAAGCCGGAAAATCTTACCTCATTCAGATCAATTTTGCATACAACAGAGGGGATGCCCAACTGAATTTCGATCTGGGTTATAAAGAAAGAATCAATATCAACAAATCTGTTGACAAAGTAAAAGAGGCTGATATTATTATTTTTGCAGGCGGAATTTCACCCTCATTAGAAGGTGAAGAAATGAGTGTGAATCTTCCCGGTTTTAAAAAGGGAGACCGGACGGATATTGAACTTCCTGCCGTTCAACGAGAATTGATCAAAGCATTAAAAAATGCAGGTAAAAAAATCGTATTGGTAAATTGCTCCGGATCTCCTGTCGGACTTGTCCTTGAAACTGAGAACTGCGAAGCTATCTTACAGGCCTGGTACCCGGGACAATCCGGTGGAACTGCTGTTGCTGATGTTCTATTCGGAAAATATAATCCCTCCGGACGATTGCCTGTTACTTTTTACCGGGATACCCTTCAACTACCTGATTTTGAAGATTACAACATGTCCGGAAGAACATATCGTTACCTGAGAGAAAAACCTCTTTTCCCATTCGGTTACGGACTCAGCTATTCTGTTTTTGAATATGGCAATCCCAAGGTAAACAAAAACACAGTCACGACAGGAGAAAAAATCAAGCTGCGGATTCCTGTTACAAACAAAAGTCTATCCGATGGAGATGAAGTAATTCAAGTATATCTGAGAAAACAAAACGACCCGGAAGGACCGAATAAAACCTTACGTGCATTCAAGCGCATCCATATTCCTGCCGGACAAACAATCAACATATCATTCGAGTTGTCTGAAAAACAACTTGAATGGTGGGATGAAACCAACCAATCCATGAATATTCAGTCCGGAAATTTCGATTTACTTGTCGGTAAAAGTTCAACAGACAAAGATCTGAAAAGTATAACGATACATATTCAGTAGAATTCAGAGAACAAACAAAAGAACTAAAAATTAGGCCAATGCGCCAATGAGAGTCTAAAGTTGTGGATATTTATGGATATTCATAGACACTTATGATTCGTAATTTTTAATTTTCATGTTATAATTACTCCCCTCTTTCGTCATACTGTTGTAATGGATTTAAATCAGTTCAAATCAGAAATCATACCGCTCAGACAGAAATTATATCATTTTGCTTGGAAACTATTGGAGAATGAGGCTGATGCCGAAGATGCCGTACAAGAAACATTCCTCAGGTTGTGGAACAACAGGGATAAACTCGACAACATCAATAACTCCGGAGCTTTTGCCATGCAAACTGTAAAGAATATCTGTATTGATAAGATAAGAGCCCGACGATTTGAACTGTCAACCGAAGAAACTCCGGATCCGGATGTCTGGCAACAGACGCCATATGCAGATATGGAACAAAAGGACTCCGTCCAATTGATCAGAGGAATCATTGAACGTCTGCCTGAATTGCAAAGAAAAATCATCCTGATGCGTGATGTGGAAGGATATGAATTACAAGAAATCGCTACAATCACGGGAACACATGTAAGTGCGGTAACAATGAATTTGTCACGTGCACGCAAAAAAGTGAGGGAAGAATTTATCACTGTTCATACTTATAAAGCAATGGTTAAAAATGAAAAATAATATAATTCATATCAATAATTTATTGGAAAAATATTTTGAGGGAACAACAACGCTTCCGGAAGAAAAAATGCTGCGTGAATACTTTCAACAAAAAAATATCGATTCCTCTCTCGAAATATACCGGCCGATTTTCGGTTTCTTTTCCGAAGAAATCAAAATCCAATCCGATGCCAGTCGAAAAAGAAAAAATATTTTAATCAGATGGATCGGGATAGGAATCGCCGCTTCCGCCACATTACTGATTGGAATTAAACTTTTTGATATTTCCGATACGATCCAAACTCACTCGGTCGTATATATCAGCGGAAAAGCATATACAAACGATATGATGATCAGAGAAGAAACATTGAAATCAATAGAAAATATTTCCGCTCCCAATCCGGATCTCATTTCTTCCCAGATAGAAATCTTAGACTCATTTATCAATTAACGGCATCAATGAACTATGCAAAAAACGAAGATAAATACCAGAAACAGGCAAAGAAAGCAAGATACAAATGCTCCTTTCAACTGGAAATTGAATAAGAGAATTCTGATTTCTTTTTTCATTTTCTTTATTGCTCATATACTCGTATCTGCTCAGGAAAATCTGGAAATAGAGAATATCTTTCAAAAATACGGTATGCGTGAAGGATCCGTATTGGTGGAGTTATCGACAGATGTACTATCAGAAGGAGATACCAAAATTTCTTTCTACAAGAGTTTGATAATCTCAGAGAATCCGGAATTGGAAACTATCATCACAAAGGCTGTGCATACTGATGTCTCCGGAAGCGCCAAAATGATGGAATCATTCAGGGATGGGAAAATAGAAACCGGATATTATTGCCTGACACAGGGAAAAACGAGTCACTACATT
>JAVBSK010000153.1:0-8046 GCA_031556755.1 Bacteroidales bacterium
AACTGAAGTATATTATTGTTGGGACAAATAAAATATGAATTTAGAAAATATAAGTAAGCAAGTTGCCGCTCTGAGCAGTAATGTCGTCGCTTATCTCAGGGAGGAAAACAGACTGCTTGATAAGTCAAAAATAGAATCAAAAGGAGAAAATGATTTTGTGACTTACGTGGATAAGGAATCTGAAAAAAAACTGATTGTCGGATTGTCGTTGATTTTTCCTCAAGCTGGTTTTTTAACGGAAGAAGGGTCTGTAGACTTCCATAACGAAGAATATTATTGGGTGATTGATCCGATTGACGGTACTACCAATTTTATTCATCAATTGTCTCCTTATTGCATCAGTATTGCTTTGATGCAGAAGAACAAAAACTTACTTGGATGTGTTTACGAAGTGTGTATGGATGAAACCTTTTATGCATGGAAAGACGGAGGGGCTTTTCTGAACGGAAACAGCATCAGGGTTTCTGAAACGACAAAGTTGAACGGCGCTTTGATTGGACATGGTATTCCTTACCGGTTGGAAAAGAAATATGAATATATGAGGGAGAAAGTGTTTCAGTTTTATGGAAAATCAACCTTGCGTCACTTGGGTTCTGCCGCTGCTGAGATTTGTTATGTCGCTGCCGGACGGTTAGATGCTTATTTTCATGATAATCTTTCTCCTTGGGATGTGGCTGGAGCAGGCATTATTCTCTCTGAAGCCGGCGGAAAAATCACGGATTTTTCGGATGAGGATAATTATGTTTTCGGTAGGGAATTGATTGCTACAAATGCATTGATTCATGAAGAATTGATTTCTTTTCTGGAGACACGGGATTAATCATTTCAATCTGAACATTCAATAAATATTATAGAACAAATGAAAAAAATATTGCTTTTGATTTTATGTCTTTCAACCCTGTCTTGCATTGCTCAGGAGATGGAAAATATTTTTGTGACTATGCCTAAGAAATTGAGCTTGCCTTTGGATTCCGTGAACCGGCGTGATTTGATGGATTTATACAAGGAAAAGCCAGCTTCCGCGCATATTAAAAATAATCTAAACGGAACAAGTCGGTTAACATCATTCGGGAGCCATTACCTTAAACTGGAATCTGAAAGTGCTTCAACGGAAATTGCTTTGTTGTCTATGGTCAATGATTCTAAGGTTATTTGTTTAATTAAAACCGCATGCGCTCCTGTTTGTGACAGTCAGTTAAGCTTCTATACAACCGAATGGAAGCCTTTGGAAACGGACTATTTTATCCGGCCTGTCGGTTGGGAATGGTTTGTGAAGGAAAATGTCAATCGGACAGACCAGAATTATGTCAATCAAATTAAATCTCTGGATATGGATTTGATGCAATATACTTTTGATCCTGAGAGAATGACGCTGAGTCAATTTTATACGACTCCGGAATATTTAAATAAAGAAGAGCGGAAGAAAGGAGAAAGTTACCTGAAAATGGAACCTAAAATTTTTGAATGGAAAAGAATGAAATTCGAGTGATATTCATAGAAAAATAAGGGCAATGAAATTAATTCACAATGCAACGATTATCAATGAGGGGAAAATATATGTTGCTTCCGTATTGATAAAATCAGACAGAATTGAGGAAATATACACTTCGGATATTCCCCGGGAGATATTGGAAAAAGCAGAAATAATCCCTGCGGACGGTTTGTGGTTGATTCCTGGTGCAATTGATGATCAGGTGCATTTCCGAGAGCCAGGATTGACTCATAAGGCGGATATACATAGTGAATCCCGTGCTGCTGTTGCCGGAGGGGTTACCACATTTATGGATATGCCTAATACCAATCCTCAAACGGTTACTCTTGATGCTTTGAATCAAAAATTTGACAGGGCGGCTGAAACTTCATTCGCAAATTATACTTTTTTTATAGGGGCTACGAATGATAACTTGCTGGAACTGAAAAAGAAAGGAGTAGCCCGTGCGGCTGCAGTTAAATTGTTTATGGGTTCTTCTACCGGAAATATGCTGGTAGACAATCAGGATGCTTTGGAGAAAATATTTTCCGAGATAGATAAGGTAATTGCCGTACACTGTGAAAGTGAGACTATTATCAGACAGAATATTGAACGATATACTTCCGAATTCGGACAGGATCTGGATATTTCCTTTCACTCTAAAATAAGAAGTGAAGAGGCTTGCTACGCTTCATCTTCTCAAGCTGTGGAACTGGCTGTGAAATACAATGCCCGTTTACACCTTTTTCATTTGTCGACAGCCCGGGAAATGTCCTTGTTGGAGAATAAACCATTAAAGGATAAAAGAATAACGGGAGAAGTCTGTGTACATCATCTTTGGTTTACTGACAACGATTATGCTGCTTATGGAAACAGAATCAAGTGGAATCCGTCTGTAAAAACGAAATCTGACAGGGATGCGTTGCGAAAGTCTTTATTGGAAGGGCGATTGGATGTGGTAGCTACGGATCATGCCCCGCATTTGCTTTCCGAAAAAGAAGGTTCTTGTTTGAAAGCAGCTTCAGGAGGACCGATGGTGCAGCATTCTTTGGTAGCTATGTTGGAAATGAGTCGTCAGGGCTTGTGGACTCCGGAATTGGTAGTTGAAAAAATGTGTCATGCTCCGGCTGAGTTGTTTCGCATCAGGGAGAGGGGATATATTCGTAAAGGATATTATGCGGATCTGGTTTTGATTAATCCCAATTTCTTCTGGACAGTAAAACCGGAAAACATTTTGTATAAATGTGCTTGGTCTCCACTGGAAGGACAAGTATTTTCCCATGCAGTAGTCAAAACACTGGTCAATGGAGAGTTGGTTTATAACGAAGGCGTTTTCGATGAAAGAATAAAAGGCAGAGAGGTGGAGTTCTTTTGAAACTCCACCTGAAGTATTGTTATTTTCTGAAAGGCGTTTTAATCACTTTAGCTTCCAGGTCTTTGTTTCTGATCCGGATGTAAATGACCGAATCAGGAGTTGCATATTCCGGTTTTACATATCCCATTCCGATTCCTTTTTTGGAACAGGGAGAGATGGTTCCGGATGTAACTATTCCGATGATTTCTCCGGAAGCATTGACGATATCGTATCCGTGACGCGGAATCCCTTTCTCTATCAACTCGAAACCACAAAGTTTACGGGATACTCCATCTGCTTTTTCTTTTTCAAGAGTTTCCCGGGAGATAAAATTCTTTCCGTCAACGAATTTGGTAATCCATCCCAAACCGGCCTGAAGAGGAGAGGTTGTGTCGTCTAAGTCGTTACCATAAAGTGGAAATCCCATTTCCAAACGCAAAGTGTCCCTGGCTCCGAGTCCGATAGGCTTGATGTCGAATTCTTTACCGGCATTGAAAATGGCTTCCCAAATTTGTAAAGCATATTCCGGATAAAAATAGATTTCGAAACCGCCGGCTCCCGTATATCCCGTATTAGAGATAATTACGTCTCTGACACCAGCTAATTCTCCTGTGACAAAAGCGTAGTAGGGAATAGCAGACAGGTCGACAGTCGTTAATTTCTGTAAAGTATCCAATGCTTTAGGCCCTTGTATCGCTAATTGCGCCGTATGATCAGAAGCATTTTCCAATATAGCTCCTTCTGTGTTGTTTTTCACGCACCAATCCCAGTCCTTTTGTATATTGGAAGCATTTACCACTAACATATATTTTTCCGGTTCGTAGTGATAAACCAACAGGTCATCTACAATTCCGCCTTCTGCATTCGGGAAGCAGGTATACTGTGCTTTTCCGATCGGTAGGTTGGCCACATTATTGGATGTAATTTTCTGTAAAAACGGCAATGCCTTTTCTCCTTTTACCCAGAATTCACCCATGTGTGAAACGTCAAAGACGCCGACTCCGTTTACGACTGTCAAGTGTTCGTCGATGATTCCCAAGTATTCAATAGGCATATTGTATCCTGCAAATTCATGCATCTTAGCGCCCAGAGATTCATGCAATGCTGTGAATGGTGTTTGTTTCATGTTTGAATTTAATATTTAGAATGAGTAATTGCTGCAATTTTAACGATCACTTCCACCGCTTTTTCCATGGTTTGTATGGGAATGAATTCATAGCGGCCATGGAAATTCAGTCCTCCTGCGAATATATTGGGACAAGGCAAGCCTTTGAATGATAATTGGGCGCCGTCAGTTCCGCCTCTTATGGGTTTTACTCTGGGTTTCACCCCGGCGGCTTCCATGGCTTCGAAAGCCAGGTCGACGATATGCATTTGAGGAGCTACGATTTCCTTCATGTTTTTATATTGTTGCTTGATATCCAATGAAAAAGCTCCGTGATATTTTTTGTTCATAAAAGCGGTGA
Organism: Bacteroidales bacterium; assembly: GCA_031556755.1. Classification (GTDB taxonomy): domain Bacteria; phylum Bacteroidota; class Bacteroidia; order Bacteroidales; family Azobacteroidaceae; genus JAIRVZ01. The sequence goes on from JAVBSK010000153.1 coordinate 4,292, forward strand.
TTTCTTCCAGTGTCTTCAGTCGGATATCGAATTTTTCTTTGGAATGGTCCCTGACAATGTATGATAGAGAAGCTTCTTCCACAGTTCCGTTCATACCGACTAAATGAAAAAATCCTTCGTATCCTTCGGTGTGTTCCGGCCGTTGTTCGGATGGGAGTTGACTTGCATATTCCATGGCCAGGTGCATGGCGTTGATCATCTTGTTTTTCGCATACCCGGGATGTACATTCCTCCCTTTGATGGTGATTTTAGCGCCTGCAGCATTGAAATTTTCGAATTCCAGTTCCCCGATTTCTCCACCGTCCATCGTATATGCCCAATCGCATCCGAAGAGAGCGACATCGAATTTAGCAGCTCCCATTCCTATTTCCTCATCCGGATTGAAAGCGATTCTGATTTTTCCGTGTTTGATCTCCGGATGTTCCTGCAGGTATTGAATGGCAGTAATGATTTCGGCTATTCCGGCTTTATCATCGGCGCCCAATAGCGTTTTTCCATTCGTCACGATTAAATCTTCTCCTTTGTGATTCAGCAATTCAGGAAAATCTTTGGGTGACAGAATGATATTTTCTTCCGGGAAAAGTGCAATGTCATTTCCGTCATAATTTTTTACGATTCGAGGAGAAACATCTTTTCCTGTCATGTCCGGACTGGTATCCAGATGGGCGATAAATCCGATTACAGGTAGTTTTTTATCGGTGTTGGCCGGTAAAGTCGCCATCAAATAAGCATGTTCATCCAATGTGATTTCATCCAGACCCATTGCCTGTAATTCTTTTTTTAACTCTTCCGCCAAAATCATTTGCTTGGGAGTGCTTGGAGTAATTCCGGTATTTTCATCCGATTGAGTATCGAAAGAAACGTATTTGAGAAAACGATCCGTTACTGTCATCTTGTTTGGTATATTTAAATGAAGTCGCAAGGTAGTAATAATTTTCAAAACTAAAAAAACAAACCCAACCAAAACTCAGCAGATTGGTTGGGTATATTTGATGAAATGTCAATGAAATAAACATTTATTCCATGTTATGGAAAACGTTTTGTACGTCTTCGTCCTCTTCGAATTTATCCAATAATTTTTCAATTTGAGTGCGTTGTTCTTCCGTAACAGTTTTATAATCGTTAGGAATTCTTTCAAATTCAGCGCTTTGTATTTCAAATCCGTTTTCTTCCAGGTGTTTCTGAATGGCAGCATAGGATTGGAAATCTCCATACAATATAATGCCATCTTCATCCTGTTCCATTTCATCCACTCCATAATCGATCAACTCCAGTTCCAGATCTTCCAGGGAAACTCCGTCTTTCGGATTGATTTTGAAAACGCACTTACGGTCGAAAAGGAATTGCAGACTCCCGCTTGTTCCCAATGAACCACCAAATTTGTTGAAATAACTCCGTACATTCGCTACGGTACGGGTCGGATTGTCGGTTGCTGTTTCAACGACAATAGCAATACCGAAAGGTCCGTATCCTTCATACACCATTTCTTTGTAATCAGCTTCATCTTTCAATGTTGCTTTTTTAATGGCGCGTTCAACATTTTCTTTCGGCATGTTTTCCTTTTTCGATTGCTGAACCAATACCCTTAACCGGGGATTTGTGTCGGGATCAGGTCCTCCTTCTTTGACTGCAATCGTGATTTGTTTTCCTAATTTGGTGAAAACACGTGCCATGTTTCCCCATCGTTTCATCTTTGTCGCTTTGCGATATTCAAATGCTCTTCCCATGATTTTTGAATTGTGAGTAGTGAATGCGGAATAAAAAATTCATAATTATTTCAATCCTGTGATTCAATACTTAATTTTTTATTTAGAGTTTTTATAAAATTTATTAATTCTTATTTAATATGATAACGCATTCCTAATAGCATGCGAAATTGATCTAGACTTTCTCCTTTTCCGGTTTCAAAAGTTTTGGTTTCTTTCATCCCGTTATTATCGAACTTTAGTTTGTTTAAAACGCCTGATAATGAGGATATATTCAAATAAATACCCCAATCTTTAGAGAATTTATATTCTACTCCGAGATTGGCTTGAGAGCCAACAGAAGAACCTGTAATCTTTGTGTTCATGCCGGGGAATGTTAATTTTGAAGTATATCCGATATATCCGATACCAAGACCCATATCAAAAATCCATTGAGTGTTATAGAACATCCGCATGGAAAAAACGGGACCGATAAAAGAAATTAAATCATTTGCATTTAAATATCCTGTTGCGCCTGATTTGGTGTCATGAGCATATTCGCTGTTGGATGTAGAGTAGGCTGAATATAATAATCCCAATCCAAACATGTCGTTGAAATAGTAATTGAATGAAGCGTCGCATACGAATCCGGAAGCTAACTTTTCGTAATATTCTTTTAGAAATCCGTCTAAATCAGGAGACAATTCAGCGGTTCTCCAACCATATCCTCCGGCAAGGTAAAGAGTTATTTTAGACAATTTTCTTTCCGGTTTCACATTGACAGTATCTACAAATAAAGCGGTAGTATTAGCCAAAGAACAGGAATCTCCGTTTATCCTTAAGGCGGCGGCATTCATCTGGTGACAACTGCTTCCCCAAAAAGAAGGTCTCAGATGTTCAAAGACGTAGGCTGCATTGGCTCCTGCTTTTCTGGATTCATCTTTAATGAATCTTACAACGGAAACAGAGTCGCAATTGATGGAAAAGCCGGAATCCATAACTTTGATGCTTCCTAATAATTCGGCGTTTGGAGGGATTTTATTTTTATCAAAATAAACAGATACCTCCTCATCCTGCTCCAGAGCCGGATATTTCTTTACAATTGTATTTTTTACTACGGGAGCGCAAGAGGTTCCCAGTAAAAAAGCAGATAACAATATGAAAAGAAAGTGTTTCATGATTTTATTAAATTGTGAACAATGAACAATATGCTTTATCAGATCATGCTTTCCAATGTTCGGATCAGTTTTATTGTTTTTTTTCTTATATAAATTAATTTATCAGAAAAAATATCAATATCGTTTACAAAATTCAGCCGTTTAGCCAATTCAATATGTGTTTCCAACTCAGACATGGAACCTAGCGAAACATATAAAAAATGAACGAGTTCCTGTGTGTTTTTCCGTGTAACCCCCTCTGCTATGTGAGCAGGAATGGATGTTACAGACCTTTTTATCTGAGAAATTAGTCCGAACTGTTCCGAATCAGGGATTTGTTCTGTCATTTTATACAAATCGACGACTAATTCCATGGATAAATTCCAAATATCCAAACTTTTATAATCCATAATAATTTTGGTTTCTGTATTGTTAAGGTAGTTATGGTCTGTTTACTTGCTTATGCAAAGTTCACAGATCACCTAAGCGCCGCCCCCAGCTTCTGTTCCAGATTCATTTGAATCCTTTTCATCAGGCTGTCGATTTGTTTGTCGTTCAATGTTTTCTCTTCATCTTGCAGGATGAAACTGATGGCATAAGATTTCTTTCCTTCCGGTAGATTCTTTCCTTCGTAAACATCGAAAAGAGCAACTCCTTTCAATAGCTTTTTATCAGTATCGAATACTGTTTTCTCAATTTCCGAAAATTGAACTTTCTGATCTACCAATAAAGCCAAATCCCGTTTTACAGACGGAAATCTTGACATCTCGGAGAATTTTGTTTGATGGGATTTTATTTCTTTCATCAATAAATCCCAGTTTAATTCGGCATAATATATTTCAGTGTCAATGTCAAATCTTTTAAGTAATTTCTTTTGAAGAATACCCAATTCGCCTAATTGTCTTCCCGAAAC
>JAVBSK010000144.1:0-4326 GCA_031556755.1 Bacteroidales bacterium
AGCAAGACCTTTGCTCCGGAAGTCGGCTATAAAAATATGATGCACTGTGTGTTGGAAGGTGGAAGTATAGAAAGTGACGGACACGGGACGATCCTGACCACATCTCAATGCTTGTTATCCCCAAACCGTAATGAATACCGGGATAAAATGGAAATTTCCGATTATTTGCAATTGGTATTCGGGGCTAAACGTATCCTTTGGCTTAATCACGGCTTCCTGAGTGGAGATGACACGGATAGCCATATTGATACTCTGGCTCGTTTTTGTGATCCTGAAACTATTGCCTACGTGCGCTGTGAAGATGAAAAAGATATTCATTTTCAGGAATTATCTTTGATGGAAAAAGAACTTCTGAAATTCAAAACAACAGATGGAAAGCCATATAAACTGATTGATCTTCCAATGGCTGATGAGGTTATTTTCGAGAAAGAAAGGCTTCCGGCAACATACGCCAACTTTTTAATCATCAATGAAACTGTACTGATGCCTACATATAATTCTCCCAAGGATGAAATCGCTAAAAATCAGTTGCAGAAAGCATTTCCGGACAGGGAAATTATCGGAATCAATTGTTTAGCATTGATAAAACAGCACGGATCGTTACATTGTGTGACAATGCAGTTTCCGGAAGGGTTTATTTGAATTGAAAATTAAGAATGATTATGGTAGCACTTAATTCACTGAAAGTAGGGTTAGCTCAACAGTCTAATGGGCTGGAGATTGAAAATAACATTGAAAAACTAGAACAAAATATACAGTATTGCGCATCAAAAGGGGCGCAATTGATTGTGTTACAAGAATTGCATAACTCTTTGTATTTTTGTCAGACAGAAAATACGGATATTTTTGATCTGGCGGAAACGATTCCGGGACCATCGACAGAGAGATTCGGCAAATTAGCCAAAAAGCTGAATGTTGTATTGGTGCTTTCTTTATTTGAAAAACGCGCACCCGGATTATATCACAATACTGCCGTCGTTATTGAAAAGGATGGATCTATAGCCGGGAAATACCGCAAAATGCACATACCCGACGACCCTGCATATTACGAAAAATTTTATTTCACTCCCGGAGACCTGGGATTTGAACCGATACCCACATCCATAGGAAAATTAGGAGTTTTAGTTTGTTGGGACCAGTGGGATCCTGAAGCCGCTCGATTGATGGCATTAAAAGGAGCCGATTTATTGATTTATCCTACTGCGATTGGTTGGGAATCAACAGATACAATAGAAGAAAAAATGCGTCAGAAAGATGCCTGGGTAATTTCTCAGAGAGGACATGCCGTTGCAAACGGACTTCCGGTAATTTCTGTTAATCGTGTAGGGCATGAAGCTGATCCATCCGGACAAACTAATGGTATTCAATTTTGGGGAAATAGCTTTGTTGCAGGACCTCAGGGAGAAATACTTACAGAAGCTTCAAATGATAAAGAAGAATGTCTGATTGTGGATGTCGATATGAAACGCTCTGAGAATGTACGCCGCTGGTGGCCTTTCTTTAGAGACCGTCGTATTGATCATTTTGGAGATCTGATTAAACGATTCATAGATTAATTTTGTTTCACACAGACTTCACAGATTACACAAGTTATTATCAATATGATCTGTATGGAACAAAAAAGCTGAAAATTTTGTATCTATACCAATAGGACAAAGAGGTAAATATCCTGAAACATACTTGCTATTTTTAACATCAAGAGGGAAAGAGTTTTTCATTTCCAGATGCTTTTCATATAGTTTATTCGCACTTTTATTGAATTCTATTTGAAAAAATCCGGAACTATTTTCCTGAAAATGATTTTTGTATAACTCCATTGCCAGCCAGCCCATCGTATGACGAAAATTGATTTCCACACAAGGATATAGGCGTTTTTCTCCATTTTCTTTGTAAATCAGCATATCCACACAGATGCAGCCTTTGTAAGTTCCGGATATTTCTCTGGAAAAATAGTCCATCAATTGATTTTTTACATTATCAAAAAGAATCTCTTCAATTGATTCGAAGAGTACAGAGCGTATTTTTTCCTGAGATCCGACAAAATTTCCCTTATAATTCCCTTTGTTATCTGTTTGAAACAACGAATACCCTCTGAAATCAACAGTTCCATCAGGGTTTGAATAGAACAACATTGCAAAATCGGTTTGCTTATCAAGCGCTTTTTCCAAGGATACCTTACCCTGCTTGTTCAACATTCCCTTTAAAATTTGCCGGGAGGATCTGTCCAGCGGGTGCTGAACCCAAAGTAATCCACGCCCGGAAGAAGAATACGGCGACTTGATCAACATCGGATAATTCTTTTCCTGTAGTTTATCTTCAATAGAGTTTATATCCTCAAAAAACTCAGACTGAAGATCTTGCGATAATTCCGGGATCTTATTTAAAAGATGAGATAAACACTTTGATGCCGAATTGCGGCTAATTAGAAAACGATATTCGTCATTCCAAACCGGAATCTTCAAGTCAAAATCATATTTCTTATTTAGTTGCTCAAAATAATGAATACTTTGAGGAGATAATCCCCATAGAGCAACAGACTGTTCTTTCAATAAATTCTGTTCGTGAGTAAAATCATCTTTTACAATATCATCAGGCAGATCAAATAATTGTTGTACTTCAGCCCTGAATTCATCATTCAAATGATTTTCAACCACAACAAAATCGCTTCCTGTTGCATACCATGCCGGCAGATAAGCCAGATCCTGCTGCATTTTTGCCGGATTGGCTGGTAAAGTATAGTACGGAGAGGCATTCAGGACAGCTTCTTCACTGCCCGGGTTGAAGTAATGTAACATGACGAACAATTTCCTGTAGCATAGTTTTTAATTCCTCAATAAAAACCTTGGCTTCATATTCTCCCTTTTCAATCTGCCTCAGTTTTTTCTCCCAGAGTCCGGTCAATTCAGCAGATTTAAGCAGTTCATCCTGAATAGTATGTATCAGATTGACACCCAGATCTGTAGCATACAGATTTTTCTTTTCTTTCCGAATATAATTTCGTTTGAATAATGTCTCTATAATAGCAGCCCGGGTGGACGGACGACCGATACCATTTTCTTTTAAAACATCCCTAAGTTCATCATTATCAACCAATTTACCTGCCGTTTCCATGGTTCGCAGCAAAGTTGCTTCCGTATAATATTTTGGTGGTTGAGTCCACTTTTCTGTCAATGCCGGTTCATGGGGCCCATTTTCTCCTTTCTCAAAAAGAGGCAGGACGCCTTCTTCATCCGGATTTTTATCTTCCTCAGTATCTTCTGTTTCCTTTGTAAAAACCACTCTCCATCCAGGCTCAAGTATCTGTTTACCAGTCACTTTAAATTCAATTTCGGCAGCTTCTCCCAATACAGTCGTTGTCGAAACTTTACAATTAGGATAAAAGGCGGCAATAAAGCGACGGGTAACCATATCATATACCTTACGTTCCATATCCGTCAGGTTGTTTGCAACCACTCCTGTAGGGATAATTGCGTGGTGATCAGTCACTTTCGAATTGTCGAATACTTTCTTTGTTTTAGGAATCTTTTCCTGCAACAAGGATTCTGTCAATGCCTGATAATCACGTAATCCTTTCAAGATATTGGGTACTTTCGGATAGATATCATCACTCAAAAATGTCGTGTCCACACGGGGATAAGTCGTTACCTTTTTTTCGTAAAGAGATTGTATAATTTTCAGACTATCATCAGCAGAAAGATCGAACTTTTTGTTACACTCCACCTGCAATGATGTCAGGTCAAATAAACGTGGAGGAAATTCGTCTCCTTTTTTTGTCGCAACATCAGTAATAGTGAATAACGAATCTTTTATTTTTTCCAAAAATGCCTCGCCTTCCTCTTGTTTCGTGAATTTTCCTTTGGTAACAGAGAAAACAGTGTTTCTATACAAGGTTTTCAGTTCCCAATAGGGTTCCGGCTTGAAATTTTGGATTTCCAGTTGTCGGTTCACAATCAAAGCCAAAGTCGGAGTCTGCACACGTCCAATCGAAAGCACATGTTTATTTTGACCATATTTGACTGTATATAAGCGGGTTGCATTCATCCCAAGCAGCCAATCGCCAATTGCTCTGGACAACCCGGCTTCATATAATGGTTGAAATTTATCCTGGAGTTGTAAGTTTTGAAAACCTTCTCGTATTGCTTCTTCCGTTAGAGAAGAGATCCATAAACGATAGACAGGACAATTACATCCGGCTTTCTGCATGACCCAACGCTGGATCAGTTCTCCTTCCTGCCCAGCATCACCACAGTTAATGACACATTCCGCATCAGTCAGTAATTCTTCTATAACCTTGAATTGCTTTTCTATTCCGTCATTTGAGATTAC
>JAVBSK010000194.1:0-5191 GCA_031556755.1 Bacteroidales bacterium
TACTTTAGGTGTAGAAAAAAGTGTTCAGAACGGTTTTGACAAAGCGCTTTGTCAGATTCAACTGGGAGATATCTATTTCCAACAAAAAGAATATATCAAAGCTCAACCTTGCTATTCAGAGGCTTTAGGCCAATTAAAGAAAGAATACAAGGATTACCCCAGGGTATCCAAACGTTCGGAAATATTGGATGAAATGGTTGTACATTTCGAAGCGGTAAAACTACAAGACAGCCTTCAGATTATCGCTCGCCTGCCGGAAGAAGAGCGGATGAAGGTGGTTGAAAAACTGGCCAAGGATTATCTCAAAAGAGAAGAAGAAATCAAGAAGGAAGCTGAGAAAGCGGATTACCTGGCGCAACAAGAAAGTAACAGAGGTGAAATAAATAACCTGAGTGTAGGAAAGCAAACTCAAAGAGTAGTTGTTCCGACAGCGGGTTCTGCGATGGGAGGAAGTGATTTCTACTTCTATAATTCTCAAACAGTCAGCCAAGGGAAGGCAGAATTTCAACGAAAATGGGGTAAAAGAAAACTGGAAGACAACTGGCGGTTACGAAATAAAATCGCGCAATTTGACGATGCATTAGCCGATAATAACAATACGGGAACGCCTCCTGTTGAGAATGAGGAGCTTCCTCTGGATTCAACATCTGCAGAAACAAAGGAGAAATCTCCCGAAGAACTGGCGGCCGCCAATGATCCGGGAAAACCTGAATTCTATCTTCAACAAATTCCTCTTACAGAAGAAGAAATAACAGCATCCAATGATATCTGGAAAGATGGGCTATATAATCTAGGTCTGATATGCAAAGATAAGCTGGAAGACTATAACCTGGCCATAGAAAATTTTAATGATCTGAATAATCGTTTCCCTGATAATGAATTCAAATTAAATAGCTATTATCATTTATATCTTATGTATCTGAAAATGAATGATACCCAAATGGCCGAATTATATAAATCTAAAATCAAAGCTGAATTTCCATCAAGTGATTACGCCATCGCCATGGAAGATCCTAACTACGAATACAACATGAGGATGATGGATGTTATGCAAGACTCCATTTATCAACAAACTTATGAATATTATATTCAGGCAAATACTTCCGGAGTCAGAAAGAATTATGAGATTGTGGCACAAAAATACCCGTTATCCGTACTGATGCCCAAGTTTATGTTTCTGAATGCTTTGAGTTACGTGCAAAGCAACGAACCTGACTTATTCAAAGAAAAACTAAAAGAATTGTTAGACAAATATCCTGATGCTGACGTTAGCGTTTTGGCGGGTAATATGATGAAGAGTTTATTAAAAGGAATGAAACTGTCAAGTACCGGAAACTTGTTGCAAGGCGGATTATTCGATGTCCGTTTCGGATTGACCGGAGAAGAAGGTGCTGTTCCTGATTCTACTCTCGTTTTCTCGAAAGAAAAGAATACGCCGCACATCCTTCTGATGGTATATCCGGAAAACAAAGTCAACGAAAATCTGATTCTGTATACTGTCGCCGAATTCAACTTCTCCAATTTTATGGTCAATGACTTTGACTTGCAAACTTCATCTTTTGGAGAAACGGGGATGTTTCAAGTCAGAGGATTCAATAATTACAACGAAGTCATTCAGTATTACAATATGATTAACAAACCTTCCGGTTATCTCCATTTATTGGAAAATTCGGTCGTCGTTATTCCTATTTCATCCGATAATTTAGATATACTGATGAAAGGGAAAAGCCTGGAAGAGTACACGACTTTCTTCGATAAACATTTTGGAAAGGAAAATCCTCAGGTTGTTGCTAGATGGAAAGTAGCTAGAGAAGGGGAGGAGGGAAAGAATGAAAGAAATGAAGTAAATGAAAAGATTGAAAAAAACATAGAAGAGGACATAGAGAACGTGAATGAAAAGATTGATACTATCGATTCTGTAGAAACACAGACTGATATCGTCTTCCCCGACACTGTCATTTCTGTTCCGAAAGTTGATTCCATTCCCGTGGTCAAACCGGTCGTTACTGAGGATGAAGTGATGGAAGGAGTCGAAAAAGCTAGCGAAAGTATTACGAAGACGGTCGATTCAGCCAACAAAACCATTGATGAAATCGCGAACGATCCTGTCAGGGGTTTACTGAATTTATTCTCAAAGAAGAAAAAGAAAAATGCAATTGACGAATATGTAGAACAGCAGGAAAAAGAGGAAAAAGCTCGCCTGAAACAATTAGAGGAAGAACGGAAAGAGAAAGAAAAAGCGGAAAGGGAATTGGCAAAACAGCAGGAAAAAGAACGCAAAGCTCTACTCAAAAAACAACAGGAAGAAGAAAAAGCGGAATTAAAAGCAGCCAAAGAACTGGAGAAACAACAGGAACAAGAAAAACAACGGGAATTAAAAGCCAAGGAAGAATTGCGTAAACAAGAGCAAAAAGCCAAAGAAGAAGCCCGGGAACAAAAATTAAAAGACGCGAAAGAACGTCAGAAACTAAAAGAACAGGAACGCAAAGAAAAAGAAAAAGCCCGCAAGGAGGCTTTGAAGAAAAAACAAGAAGCGCAGGAAGCCGAACGCAAGCGAAAAGAGGCCGAACGCAAAGCAAACAGTAAAAAATAAAACCTACAAAAATGAAGAAAGATAAACTTTTATGGGCCGACGATGAGATCGATTTGCTCAAACCTCATATCTTATTTCTGGAAGAAAAAGGATTTGAAGTAAGAACAGTATGCAGCGGACAAGATGCTATAGATTGCTGTAAGGAAGAATATTTCGATATCATCTTCCTGGACGAAAACATGCCTGGTCTCAGCGGATTGGAAGCCCTGGCATCCATCAAAGAGCTGAACCCTAATGTTCCCGTAGTAATGATTACCAAAAGCGAGGAAGAAAGCATCATGAACCAGGCCATTGGAAGCAAGATCGCAGATTACCTGATCAAGCCGGTCAATCCGAATCAGATATTGCTTTCCATCAAAAAGAATTTACACAAGACGCAAATCATCAGTCAGACAAAAACAAGTGAATACCAACAGAATTTTTCCCGGATCGGTATGCAGATCAATGACTCTTTCACGACTGACGATTGGAAAGAAGTCTATAAAAAACTGGTTTATTGGGAACTCGAATTGGCCGAATCCCAGACAGGAATGTCTGATATGTTGAAAATGCAAAAATCGGAAGCCAACAGAATGTTCGGTAAATTTGTGAAACGCAATTACCAAAACTGGATTGATGATCCAGAGCGCCGCCCTTTGATGAGTCCTGATTTATTCAAGAAAAAACTCTTTCCCCTGTTGGATAACGATGAACAGATTTTCTTCGTCCTGATTGACAATTTCCGTCTGGATCAATGGAGCGAAATCAAAGATATGCTGTCCGAATTTTTTACCTTTAACGAAGATTTATATTATTCCATCCTACCAACCGCTACTCAATATGCCCGGAATTCCATTTTTTCAGGATTGATGCCTGTACAGATAGAAAAAATGTTCCCTGAATTATGGGTGGATGAAGAATCGGAAGAAGGTAAAAATCTCAACGAAGAGCCGCTCATTCGCACCCAGATTGAAAGATTCCGTAAAAAATATTCATTTTCTTACCACAAGATAAACGAGTCCAGTTACGGGGAAAAACTATTGCAACACTTCAACCAACTGGATAAATTTCAACTCAACGTAATCATCCTCAATTTCGTCGACATGCTTTCCCATGCACGTACGGAATCCAAGATGATCCGGGAACTGGCTTCCGACGAAGCTGCTTATCGTTCGCTGACGCGCTCCTGGTTCAAACATTCCGCTACTCTGGATTTATTCCGAAAGATGTCGGAAAAAGGATGTAAGGTCATTTTGACCACCGACCACGGCACCATCAGGGTCAAAGATCCGATCAAAGTGATCGGAGATAAAAACACCAATACAAACCTCCGGTATAAGGTAGGAAAAAATCTGGCTTACAATCATAAGGAAGTATATGAGATCAAAGATCCGGAAAGTATAGGTCTACCTTGCCCCAACGTAAGCAGTAAATATATTTTCGCATTGAATGAAGATTTTTTCGCTTATCCCAATAACTTCAATTATTATGTTTCCTATTATGCGGATACATTTCAACATGGAGGTATTTCAATGGAGGAAATGATGATTCCTTTCATCACGTTGGAACCCAAAAAGTAATCATTCTTTATAACAAGTAAATACAATGCAATCCATCCGGATCAAAAATACAGAAAATATCAACGAAGCCGCCCGTCTGTTTATCAATCAAATGGATGATAATACGATCTTCGCATTCAATGGAAAAATGGGCGCCGGAAAAACAACTTTCATCAAAGCGATATGTGAAGAACTGGGTGTATCCGACGTAATCAACAGTCCGACATTCGCTATCGTGAATGAATATCGTTCCGAAACAACAGCCGAACTTATTTATCATTTTGATTTTTATCGTATTGAGAATATCGAAGAAGCACACAACCTGGGAGCTGAGGATTATTTTTACAGCGGCGCTCTCTGTTTCATCGAATGGCCGGACAAAGTAACGGACTTACTTCCTTCGGATACTGTCTTTGTGAATATCACAGAAGAGGAAGACAACTCCCGGCTGATCGAATTCAATCAACATCAGTGAAGAATGACAAATATCTGATACTCGTTGATCTATGGATATATTAGGTATTACTTGTCACTTCTTGATTTGTAATTAATCCATTGGTATATTATCGCAATTACATATTTCTAATTTTTAATTTTTACAATGAAATATTATCTACTTCTTATCCTATTTTCTCTCTCGATCTGTTTTTCAGCAATGTCTGAAAATGGACATCATCATTCTCATGAATTAAATGAAATCGGACTGAGTATTGGTGGTACTTATTCTACCGAACACAAAGAATGGGGTAGCGGATTTCATATCCACTACTTCCGGGCATTAGGTCTGCATAGCCATTGGGCGATTGGAATCAGCGCCGAACAAGTTTGGGCGGATGGAAGTCATTATAACCTTAGTGCAGGACTGAAATATCGTTTTTTTGATAAACTGGAGTTGGGAATTATGCCCGGCGTCACTTTCCTGAATAATAATGAACACGTAGGCAATAGCATACAGGACGTAAATCAGAATAAATACAAAGCCCAATTTGCTATTCATACAGAAATTGTTTATGACATGTTTCACTTCGGTGAATTCCATTTAGGACCTGCTATCGATTAT
>JAVBSK010000148.1:0-5920 GCA_031556755.1 Bacteroidales bacterium
AAAAAAGGAGATATCAGCAGGATGGTGATTGTGGCGCACAAAATCTTTCCTTTCAGTCCTTCTATGTGAGAAGTGATTACCGGCAATAGATATTGCATACAAATAAAAACAACGACACCCGTGAATGTTAGGTATATGATAGACATTTTTAGGATGGAAGTCAATAGTCTTTTCCAGGTGCTTCCTTCATTGACAGGATGTGCGGAGGATGCATCTTTGTTGGTGAGTTTTCGCCAGGATTTGGGCATCTTTCTTTCTACGAATAAATATGCAGGTTCCGATAGCTTGATTAAATACGGAGTTGTGAATATGGTGATAACAGAAACAGCAACGATAATTGGATAGAGAAAAGCGTCAATAACTTTCAATGACAGGCCTAAGCTGGCGATGATAAAAGAAAATTCACCGATTTGCGCCAGTGAAAATCCGGATTGGATGGCAATCTTCAGCGGTTGTCCGGAAAATAATACCCCTATGGTTGCAAAAGTGATTTGTCCGACTATGACAACAATGGAAATAATGATAATAGGGAACATATAATGACCTAAGGCCGGGATATCAATCATCATGCCGACGGAAACAAAGAATATAGCTCCGAACAGATTTTTTATGGGCTGTATCAGGTGCTCGATTTTCTCGGCTTCCATTGTTTCTGCTAAAATGGAGCCCATTACGAAGGCTCCTAAAGCCGAAGAAAATCCAGCTTTTGTTGCCAATATGACCATTCCAAAACATAGTCCGAGCGATACGACAAGCATTGTTTCATCATTCAGGTAACGTTTGGCCTTTTTTAATAAGCTGGGGATAAGATATATTCCTGTTACAAACCAAAACAGTAAGAATGAAACCAGTTTGAGTATACTGATCATCATCTGGCTTCCTTCGAAATCTTTACTGACGGCAAAAGTGGAAAGTAAAACCATTAGAAGGACTGCAAAGAGGTCTTCTACAATCAAGATTCCCAGAACGATTCCAGAGAATCTTTGGTTACGTAGTTTCAAATCTTCAAAAACCTTGATAATAATCATTGTGGATGACATGCAAAGCATTCCGCCAAGGAAGATACTGTTCATATGAGACCATCCCAGAGATATTCCGGTGATGTATCCGAGAGTCATCATTGAAGTAACAATTGTCAAGGTTGCTATGAAAGCGGAAACGCCGACATGCATCAGTTTTTTAAAGCTAAAATCCAATCCCAAAGCAAACAAAAGAAATATGACCCCAATGTCCGCCCACACTTGTATATTGCCGGTTTCGACAACAGAAGGAGTAAAATGGAGGTGTGGACTGGAAATTAAACCTGCGATGATATATCCTAGTACAACAGGTTGTTTCAGTTTTTTGAATAAGATGGAAACGATACTGGCAACGATAAGAATCAATGCAAGATCAGATATTAATGTAGGTAAATGTTGCATATTATTTTTTTCCTACAATGTTTATATCTCCTTTTTTGACATGTTTGTTTCCATTTCCATCTTCTGCTTCAATGATGTAGAAATAAGCTCCGGGAGGAACAAATTTCCCCCGGTATTTTCCATCCCATCCTCCCTCCGGATCACTCCAGTGATACAGCTCATTTCCCCAGCGGTTATATATCCAGGCATTGAATTTGACGATAGATTTATATGAAACCTTGAAAATGTCGTTGACCCCAGGAGAACTGGTCGGGCTGAAAGCATTGGGAACCTTGAGTACGAAATCAGAGATAGTAATGTCGGATGTTGAAGTTGAATAGGTGCAGGAAGATTCTGAATTACTGACTTCTAAATCAACGCGGTAACGTCCCGCCTTTTCGAACGCATAGTGTAAATTCTTAGCTGTGGATTGCAATACGGGTTCCGTATTGCTTACATTGGAATTATATATTTTCCACAAATAAAAAGTGGCGACGGGCTCGTTCGCGTAAGCATTGAATGTTAATTCTACAGGTGCAGATACGCCTCCGTCTTCGGTCGATTCATTTTCAAAAGGAGAAGGTATACTGTCCTGGATAACAGTTGCCTGTACGGAAACCGCTTGATATTTATTCGTTGTCATTGTTTTTGTCGAATTGAAATATCTGGCAAACTGATCTCCTGAAAATTCAAATTCGGTGTCCATCAGAACGGAATCTACAACCAGTTCCACTACATTACCCTGGATTTTTTTTTCAACAGGTTTTTCCGTATATGCCAATTGAACGTGATCCCATTGCATTGTTGAATAACGGAGTTGAAATTCCCGGAGAATTTCATGTTTTCTTCCGGAAGCAGTAATATAGTCGATTCTTTCTACATCGAAGTTTGTCAACAATTTGATCCTTTCGCACCGGTCATCCGATTCTTCTATGGTGATAGAGTTAAAAACCGGCATATATTTAGAATAATCGACGATCCAGATGTAGGATGTCTGCATACTGGTGGGATCTCCTACAAAATATCCGGTTCCGTCTGACACGTCCGTGATTGAGGAAAAATTTCCTGATTGCTGGCTTGGAATGGTATCCGCGTTGCTGACCTTGTCCGTATATTTATACCATTGTTGGGGTGTAGATGTAGAAGACGTGAATGAAATTTCCGCTCCGGACAGTCCGTTCAGAAAATAAACCTGAATCCGGTTATCTGTATCATTTTTAGCTAATAAAGGTGCTCCTTCTCCTCCTTTAACCATGTATTGTGCGAAAGATGGGAGTGTCAGTAAACAAAGAAAAATAGGAAGTATATTTTTTTTCATGTCCCAAAATTAATATTTATTTTTAACTTTGTCGCTTGTGTTGTCGGATAATATTATAAAGTATGCTCAGAAAAAGTTTCGTTTTTATTCTGTTTTTAGTTTTATACACATATAACGTAAATTCTCAGAATGCATTTTATCCTCAGGAGAATAAAACAATAAATAAGCAAGATAAGGTTTTTCTACATACCGTAGAACGCGGTCAAACGGTTTACTCGATTTCGAAGATGTACAATGTTTCCGTAGAGTCGATCTATCAGTTGAACCCGGGAAGTGAAACCAATATCCAACTGGGATCTACATTGAAGATTCCGCAATCGAAAGAGGGAGTAATCTATCACACGATAGAACCGAAAGAAACTTTATATTCCGTTTCGAAGAGGTATAATGTGGCGGGAGAAGATATTATCGAAGTCAATCCCGGCTTGTCTATCCAGACATTTATTATCGGACGAACGATCAAAGTGCCGTTAAACAAAATAAAACCCCAAGTGGCCTCAAACGGTGAATATGAGGAAAAAACAAATCTACTTTTGTTTAAAACGCCGGAAATAAATAAAGTCAAATCAGTTAAAGTTGTATTATTGATGCCTTTTGGCACGATAGAAAAAACGGATCCTGCCAATCTGAAGAGTAAAGTGGTGGAATATTATGAAGGTTTATTGCTGGCTTTAGATAGTTTAAAAAAATCCGGAATTATTGTGAATCTGCAGGTGTTGGATATAGGTAATGGAACAGAACATCATTCCCGTTTGTTGGAAGCGAATGAACTCAAGTCTTCTCATTTGATCATCGGAGGGATTTCAGACGCTCAGATTCAGATATTGTCTGATTTTTCCAAACAGTTTGAAATTCCGTATGTGGTTCCATTTACTTCCAAATGTGATAATATGATGGAAAACCCATTTATTTTTCAGATCAATACTCCTTCGGAATATCTGTATGCCAAAGCGTCCAAGGCTTTTGTGAATAAATACCGGAAATATAATGTGATTATCCTGGAAGAAGAAAAGAAAGATAAGTCTGCCTTTATAAAGACGCTTAAAACGGATTTAACCGTTGAAAATATTAGCTATAAAACGTTGAATTATTCGGATAATTTTGCAATGGAAATTGAGATATTGACGAAACCTGACATGAAAAATGTGATTGTTCCTACCTCTGGAACAAAAGATTTTTTGTCCAGGATATCTCCGATATTGGTATCTGTTTCCGAGAAATCGGCGAAAAAAATTTCTATATTCGGATACCCTGAATGGCAGACATATGCTTCCGGAGATATCATCTCTACTATGCATCGTTTGAATGCTACATTTTATTCCAACTTTTATGTGAGGCAGTTGTCAGAGGAATTAAACGCTTTCAATATCAATTTCTACCGATGGTTCAGTCGTACTCCGGCTAACTCGTATCCGAGATTCAGTCTGTTAGGATTTGACACAGGAATGTTTTTTATTTCAGCGATTAACCAGTTGGGTAAAGATTTTGAGTCCAATGTGAACCGGACAAAATACCGGGGAATTCAAACAGATTTTAATTTCCAACGGGTCAATAATTGGGGTGGATTTATCAATACCAATGTGTTTTTTATCGAACTCAATCAGGATTTGACCGTAAATAAAGAGAGAAAATGAAAATATATCGTTTAATATTCTTCTTTCTTTGTTTTGGTTTTGTCTCTGTCGTTTCGGCGCAGGACTCATTTGACAGGGAATTAAGTATAGGAGCCAATGGCGGATTGACTTTTTCTTCAATGAGGTTTACTCCTAACATCCGGCAAAAAAGCCTGATGCAGTTTGAAGGCGGATTATCGACCCGTTTTATTTCAGAGAATCATTTTGGAATTCAGGTTGAATTGAATTATTCACAAAGAGGATGGGAAGAATACAATCCTGACGTTCCCGAGCATCAATATTCCCGAGGACTCAATTATCTGGAGCTTCCTTTGTTAACGCATATTTATTTCGACACAGGAAAACATCTTCGTTTGGTTTTCAATTTAGGACCCCAGTTGGGATATTTATTGAATGAAAGCGTTTTGATACCTTTAAGCCAGGAGGAAAGAACAGCTCTTGGAGAAGAAATTCCCGAGTACTACGATCAATCTGCACAGCGTCGTTTTGATTGGGGGATATGCGGTGGCGGAGGTTTGGAATTGCGGACAACCGCAGGTAGCTTTGTCTTAGAGGGACGTTATTATTTTGGACTTTCCGATATTTTTAATAATGGTAAAGCCGATTATTTCGCCTCTTCCGCCAATCAGGTGATTGGAGTTAAACTGACTTATTTCTACAAAAACAACTTAAAATAACTGTTTTTAATCCCTGTTGGAGAAGTATTTCATGAACTGTACCCGTTCATACAAGGATGGGTTTGTTATGTTGGAATAGTTCAGTCTGCCTTTGAATGCTTCGATTGATTTGAAATTCATAGAATTCATCCATTCTTCCAATGAACTTAATATTTCTCCGATGATTTCGTAGCCGTGTTGATAAACCGTACTGCACAATTGTACGGAAGAAGCTCCCGCCAGAATGACTTTGGCAGCATCTTCCCAATCGAAAACTCCTGTTGAAGCGGATAATGAAACCTGAGGCAGTTGACCGGAAACAATTCCCATCCATCTGATGGTATCGGATAAATCCGAATGGGAACTGAATACCTGTCCGGAAACGATTTGTAATTTGTGAATGTCGATGTCCGGTTGATAAAACCTGTTGAAAAGAACCACCCCGGACGCACCGTTGGCATGAAACTTATCTACCATTTCAGGAATGTTACCCATGTATTTTCCGATCTTCACCATGACTGGAATATGAACGAATTCTTTAACCTTTTTCAGTATATCGATGTAAAAATCATCTGCAGGATTGGTTTGTAAAGCTGTCTGTAAAGAAAATATATTCAATTCAATGGCATCTGCGCCGGCCATTTCGATTTGGTGGGCGAACTCAACCCAACTGTTGGACCTGTAACAATTGATACTCGCGATGATAGGGATTGAACAGATGGCCTTGGATTCCTGTATCAGATTCAGATAATCGGAGACTTCATTTTTTCTGACATATTCACGGATGTAATCATTGGCTTCGGGGTAATCGGAACTTTCGAGCATCCAGTATGATTGCAATGAAATCTGTTCTTCGAAAAGGGATTTCAAAACGATAGCTCCTGCTCCTGCTCTTTCCAGTTCCTTTACTTT
>JAVBSK010000278.1:0-14252 GCA_031556755.1 Bacteroidales bacterium
GAAAACAAATTGCTTGAAAAAACAGGTTATGATCCGGAAGGAAAAATATCGATGAAAGAAGAATACAGGAATGGGGTCAGGAGAATAACCAGTTTTATCAACGACGGAAAAGTGAACCGAAAAATCATTTATGATTTCAAGGGACATCCTGTCCAGGAAACCGGAATGGGTTATGCAAATGAAATAGATATCATTCAATTCGACTATAATAAGGAAGGATTGATTTCCGGATGGTCGTGTTCCGATTCTTTTGGGAATCCCAAAGAAGTCTATACAGGGCTGAATAATCCTGTTTATTGCGTAAAAGAGACTTACGAATACGACAGTCAGGGAAATTGCATCGCCTGGAATTATTACGATAAGGGAAACGTCCTTATCTCCAGATATTTTAAAAATTGCATCTATGATGAAAACAAAAACAGGCTCAGGTTCATTGTTGTTGAAAACAACATCGGAATGGGACGCTTCGTTCTTGTGGAAAGGGATATTGAATATTATTAAATTGTTCTAAATATATTACCTGTAATATGAATCCAGAAGATATAAACGAGGAGCTCGATCAAAATGTTTCTTCCGATAATGAGACGGAAGAATCATCCCGGGAAGCGGACGAAATATCCGAATCTCATTCAGACTATAAGGTTCCTACAGGGGGAGAATACAGTTCCAGCCATCATTTGTCCGGAATGTACCAGAATTGGTTTCTGGATTATGCGTCTTACGTTATCCTGGAACGTGCTGTTCCACACATCAAAGACGGATTGAAACCCGTACAACGCCGGATCCTCCATACCATGCGGAGGATGGAAGACGGTCGCTACAACAAAGTAGCCAATATTGTCGGAGACACCATGAAGTTCCACCCTCACGGAGACGCTTCCATTGGAGACGCTCTCGTCCAGCTGGGACAGAAAGATTTGTTGATTGATTGCCAGGGAAACTGGGGAAATATCCTGACCGGAGACGGCGCCGCCGCTCCCCGTTATATAGAAGCCCGCCTGTCCAAATTCGCACTTGAAGTGGTATTCAATCCGAAAACGACAGAATGGAAACTTTCCTACGACGGAAGGAATAAAGAACCCATCACCCTTCCTGTTAAATTTCCATTGTTATTAGCGCAAGGAATGGAAGGGATCGCAGTGGGACTTTCTTCCAAAGTATTATCACATAATTTCAACGAATTATCGGACGCTTCCATCGCATGCCTCAGAAATGAACCGTTCGCCTTATATCCCGATTTCCAGACAGGCGGTTATATCGATGTAAGCAAATATAATGACGGAGAAAGAGGGGGTTCTGTGAAAGTACGCGCTAAAATCAATAAAATAGATAATAAAACATTATCGATCACAGAAATACCTTTTGGAAAAACAACATCCACTCTTACCGAATCTATCTTGAAAGCCAATGAAAAAGGCAAAATAAAGATTCGGAAAGTAGATGATATGACAGCCAGGAATGTAGAAATAGTCATCCACCTAATGCCAGGCGTTTCCTCCGATAAAACAATCGATGCGCTCTACGCTTTTACCGACTGCGAAATCAGTCTTTCCCCAAACTGTTGCATCATCGAGGATAACAAACCTCATTTTTTATCGGTATCCGACGTATTGAAGCAATCTACCGGCAATACCTTGATATTACTCCGTTCCGAGTTGGAGATAGAGAAAAGCGAACTCCTCGAAAGTTTACTTTTCGCTTCCCTGGAAAAAATATTCATTGAAGAGCGGATATACAAGGACAGCGATTTTGAAAACGCCAAATCGATGGATGAAGCCGTATCGCACATAGACAAGCGATTAGAGCCATTTAAGCCATCCTTTATCCGAGAGATTGCCAAAGAGGATATTTTACGTCTGATGGAGATCAAAATGGGTCGTATTCTCAAATTCAATAAAGACAAGGCTGATGAACTGATTGCTTCATTCAAAACTCAAATAGAACAAATAGAATACCATCTGGCTCATATCGTGGAATATACCATTGATTGGTTCTCCAATCTGAAAGATAAATACGGAAAAGATCATCCACGCAAAACGGAAATCAGGAATTTCGACACCATAGAAGCCAGCAAAGTGGTCGAAGCTAATGAAAAACTGTACATCAACAGGGAAGAAGGATTTATCGGATACGGACTGAAAAAGGACGAATTCGTGTGCAATTGCTCCGATATAGACGATATCATCATTTTCTTCAAAGACGGGAAGTATAAAGTCGTGAAAATATCGGAAAAAATGTTTGTCGGAAAAAATATCCTTTACATCAACGTATTCAAACGAAACGACAATCGTACGATATACAACGTTATTTACCGGGATGGGAAAGTCGCTCCGCTCTACATCAAGCGTTTTGCCGTGACCGGAATCACCCGCGACAAGGAATATGACCTGAGCCAGGGAAAACCCGGAAGCCGGATCGTATATTTTTCAGCCAATCCAAACGGGGAAGCCGAAACAATCCGGGTGATATTAAAACCGAAACCCCGTCAGAAATTACTTGTATTCGACAAAAATTTCAGCGAAATAGCAATCAAAGGCCGTCAGTCAATGGGAAATATCCTGACCAAAGCCGAAGTACACAAAATCACCCTGAAACAAAAAGGAGGTTCGACCCTGGGAGGCAGAGAAGTATGGTTCGATCGCGACGTACTGCGTCTCAACTATGATGGAAGAGGAGATTTATTGGGAGAATTTTTCGCAAACGATTTGATTCTGGTCGTTCGTCAAAATGGAGAATTTTATACAACGACTTTCGACATCAGCAACCATTATGAAGAAAATATTTTAGTGATAGAAAAATTCAATCCCAATAAAATCTGGTCAACCGCTCTCTTTGACGCAGAACAAGGCGGATATCCCTATCTCAAACGATTCACATTTGAAGCCAGCTCGAAAAAACAGAATTTTCTGGGAGAAAATCCAGCATCCCGATTGATTCTGTTGACAGATGAGGTATACCCCCGGATAGAAATCGTATTCGGAGGCAACGATCATTTCAGGGAAGCGCTGATCGTAGATGTGGACGAATTTATATCCGTAAAAAGTTTCAAAGCCAAAGGCAAACGCCTCACAACATTCGACATTGAAACCATCAATGAACTGGAACCGACCCGTTTACCCGAAGAGAATCAACCAACCTCAACGGAAGATGAATTGGATATTAATCCCGAAGAAGATGAACAATCTCCCTCGGATATACTGGACGAAATCATAGGCCAACAAAAACTGTTTGATTAGATAATGAAAAGAAGAAAGAAAATGAAGGGAATAAAGGGAATGAAAAAATTAGTTTCACTACTTTCATTATTTTCATTATTTTCATTTCCAAACATCTGTTTCTCTCAGGAAAATCCAGAAAAATTGAGTTACCGGTCCACTCTGTTGGGAATGGGGAGAATAAGCTTGTATGACACTTATCTTTCGCCCCTGGATTATACTGGGAACAACATCGGATTTCTTCAGGAAAATACAAAAATGACGTCTTGGATGGAAGACAATGTGGCTGCCCAGCACCTTTTTTCCATTCAACTTGCATCCGCACGGAACAAAGCGAAAACGGCGATGGAATATGCAGGAAATATCGAATATGCCTATGGTTTATATTATCGTTTCTCTCCCCTACCCGACCTGAAAGTTTTCGCCGGAACCCAGGCGGAAGGGTTACTCGGATTCATCTACAACACCAGGAACAGTAACAATCCTGTAGCTGCCAAAGCTAATCTGAACCTAGCACTCTCAGCAGCAGCTTCCTACGAACTGCAAATCAGATCATTTCCTTTCAGATTGCGTTATCAATTCTCTACGCCTTTTTTAGGAATGATGTTTTCTCCCGAATACGGACAAGCATATTACGAAATTTCGCTGGGAAATAATGATAACCTGGTGCATTTTGCATCTTTCCACAATCAACTATGCATGAAAAATCATTTCTCCATTGAATTTCCGGTTGGTTCCGTCACAGTCAGATTGATGTACCTGAATGCTATCTACGAAACAAATATCAATGAAATAGAAACCCGTATCCGGAGTAACAGTTTGATGATTGGATTTTCCCGGGAATTTTTCAGTATTTCAGGGAAGAAAAAAGTAAAAGGAAACTATAACAGGGTGTTTGAGTAAATGAAAGAAAATGAAAAGAATGAAAAAATATTTTCGGTACATTCATAGAGTCAAGATACATTTGATTTTTCTGATTTTTATCACTTTTTCCATCTTATCAGCATGCGTTGAAATAGAAGAATTCAACGATAATCCACGCGGAAACTTCGAAGCCTTGTGGAAAATCATGGACGAAAAATATTGTTTTTTCTCCGATAAAAATATTGATTGGAACAAGGTATATGCTGATTACTCCGCACGTATTGATGATAAAATGGACAGGGAAGCATTGTTCTATCTATTGAATGAGATGCTTCAGAAATTAGAAGACGGACATGTCAATTTATATTCTACCTGGGATGTCGGACGGTATTGGAAATGGTTCGAAGATTATCCCAAAAACTATGACGAAGAGATCATTGAAAATTATCTGGGAACGGATTACCGCATCGCTACTGGAATGAAATACAAGGCATTGGCTGACAATATAGGATATATCTCCTACCCTAGTTTTTCCTCCGGATTGAGTACAAGCTCAATCGATTATATTCTGAACTCATTCGCAATCTGTGACGGAATAATCATAGATGTCAGAAACAACGGCGGCGGCATGTTAAGCAATGCAACGGAATTGGCGTCCCGGTTTACGAACGAAACTGTATTGGTAGGATACATGCAACACAAAACAGGGAAAGGGCATGATGATTTTTCCGATCGTTTTCCTAAATACATTGATCCTTCCGGACAAATCCGCTATCAAAAACCGGTCATTGTACTGACCAACAGAAAATGCTACAGTGCGACCAATGAATTTGTATCCTATATGAGACTTTTCCCGCAAGTAACTATTATGGGAGACAGGACTGGCGGGGGAGGGGGACTTCCATTTTCCTCCGAGTTACCTAACGGTTGGTCTGTCAGGTTTTCCGCATGTCCGAATTTCGATATAGACAACAACTCCATAGAGTTCGGAATAGATCCTGACACCAGCGTCTATCTAAGTGAAACAGACGTCCAACGAGGAATTGATACGTTGATTGAAACTGCACGAAAAAAGCTGAAAAATAACAGGAATCCGTATTGAAATTTGCAAAGTAGAAAAAAAGATTTACCTTTGCGCCTGCAAATGCGGATGTGGCGTAATTGGCAGCCGCGCCAGACTTAGGATCTGGTGCCGAGAGGCGTGGGGGTTCGAGTCCCTTCATCCGCACAATAAACCCTAATAATCAAGGTTTTAAAAGCAAAACACCCGAAAAGGAACCCAAATAGGGCCTTACGGGTGCTTTTTTTGTATCTCCTGGATAGAGGAAATCTCGGATCAATCGAAAACTCCGGAACCCATTTTATAACTTAAAATTATATCCAAGTGAAAACGCAACAGGTAATAAAGCTTGTTTTATTTCCAAGTTCGAATCATTTTTTGCCGCATCATAGTTGTCCATAAACTTTTTTGAACGGAAAGGAACCAGTAAAGCTACAGTAAATTTATTTCCTTTGCCAACGGAAAGAATGTCCAGACTGACTCCCAACGTAAAACCATAGGATGTCATATCATACTTGGCAGCATAACTGTCTTCTCCCTTAAATACTCCGTTATATCCATACATCATCAGGATATTCGGACAAAGTTTTTTGTCCGGTAAAATTTTATAGGCAACTCCGGCATTTCCCGAAATTGAAGCCAGATTATATCCTGCACCACCAAATAAAGCAAAATGTTTTACCGGGATATATTCGAATTTAATGCCAAATCCACCATAATCAAGCCCAAGTCCAATCCCTAAATAAGTACTGCCCACAACATCTATTTCTGGAATGGGAACAACGTCTTCCGTAGTTTGCTCCTGTGCTAATAACGCATTGAACACGAACAGAAAAAGAAAAGTCAAAAAGAAAGTGTTGAATAAAGTCTTCATGGATACATAATGATTTAAAAGTTGAAATTAATTGTGCGAGCAAATATAGTTATTTCAATCGATATTTTTCCTGTTTAGATTAAAGATTCCTCACAGTATTCATCTATTTGTTAATTTATCATTCTCAATTATTTTCGTTCTAAACAGTTCTCAATGTGATTCCAACCAATTTTTCCCTACACCGCAATCGGCAATGAGAGGAACGGAAAGAGACGCAGCACGTTCCATTTCTTCAATTACAATTTGTTTCACGGCATCTAATTCTTCCTTTAGTACATTGAAATTCAACTCGTCATGCACCTGAAGTATCATTTTTGAACGGATATTTTCTTTATAAAAACGATCATGGATATTGACCATTGCAAGCTTGATAATATCGGCGGCGGATCCCTGAATCGGAGCATTGATGGCATTACGTTCTGCATATCCTCTCACCACAGCATTGCGGGAATTGATATCCGCCAGAAAGCGTTTCCGATGGAAAATAGTTTCTACAAATCCGTTCGTACGAGCCTTTTCTATACTCTCATCCATATATTTCTTCACATCCGGATAAGTTTCAAAATAGCCATCAATTAACTCTTTGGCCTCAGAACGGGGAATATTCAACCGTTCGGCCAGACCAAATACGGAAATACCATAGATAATTCCAAAGTTAGCCGTCTTGGCTTTTCTCCGCATATCTTTCGTCACTTCTTCTATGGGTATTTTATAGATTTTAGCAGCTGTAGCCGCATGAATATCTTGTCCGCATGAGAATGCCTCAACCATGTTTTTATCCTGGCTTAAATGAGCCATGATACGCAATTCAATTTGCGAATAGTCCGCAGAAAAGAAAAGGCAGTTTTCATCGGGAATAAATGAACGACGAATCTCTTTTCCTTCCTCATCCCGGATCGGGATGTTTTGCAGATTCGGATTTGTGGAACTCAAGCGTCCTGTCGATGCAACCGTTTGATTGAAGGTGGTATGAATTTTTCCGGTTTTCGGATTAATCAGTTCAGGCAGGGCATCGACATAGGTACTCAATAATTTTTTCAGGCCTCTGTATTCCAATAATTTCTCCACAATCGGATGCTTGGAACGCAGACTTTCCAGGACTTCTTCATTGGTTATGTATTGTCCCGTTTTTGTTTTTTTCGCTTTATCAATGATTTTCATCCTGTCGAACAAAATCTCACCGACTTGTTTGGCGGAATTAATATTGAACTGTAAACCTGCCATTTGAAAAATCTCCGACTCCAATACAATCAACAGTTCCGTAAGATGCTGAGAGAAGATTTTCAAAGCATCTGTATCCAATCTCACACCGGCAGCTTCCATATCAGCCAAAACTTTCACCAGAGGCATTTCTATTTGATAAAAAAGCGCCGAAAAATTATTTTCTTCTATCTCTTTTTCAAATATATTTTTCAGTTTAAGAGTCACATCTGCATCTTCAGCAGCATAATCTGTAATAAGAGGAATAGGGACCTGTCTCATGTTCAACTGATTCTTCCCTTTATGGCCAATCAGGCTATCAATATGTATGGTTTCGTATTGCAGATAAGTCTCTGCCAGGTAATCCATATTGTGACGCAACTCAGGGTTGAGGAGATAATGAGCGATCATTGTATCAAACATTTTTCCCTTCACATTGACATCATACTTCTTAAGTACCAGGATATCGTATTTGATATTTTGTCCGATCTTTAAAATCTTGTCGCTTTCAAGAATTACCTTGAAACGCTGAACTGATTTTTTCGCTTCTTCGAAATTTTCAGAAACAGGCAGATAATACGCTTCACCTTCCACCACGGAAAACGACATTCCCACCAATTCAGCCTGCAAGGGATCGATTCCTGTTGTTTCTGTGTCAAAAGAAACGAATTTACGTGCAAAAATTTTCTCTATCAAATAGTCCATATCCGACTCATACTGAATCGTTTTATAACTATGATTAACGGTTTTTATGTCTTTGAGATTCGAATATTTTTTTTCTTCCGCATCTCCAGGTTCAAATTCTGGAAAGAGAGAGCCTTGAAATCCGATGTTTTTGAGAGAAGAGGGGAGAGGAGTCGTCGACTTCTCTTCTCCGAAAATTCTCGTTATTAAATTTTTGAATTCAAGTTCGTTGAAAATTCTCCGCAAAACTTCTTCATTCATCTTTTCCCGTTTCAATTTTTCCGGCTCAAATGCAATGGGAACATCAACCTTGATTGTCGCCAATAATCTGGAAAAAAGAATCATCTCTTTATTGGTTTCGATTTTTTCTTTCATCGAACCTTTCAGCTCATCCGTATGCTCCAATAAGTTTTCAATCGTTCCGAACTCTTCAAGTAATTTTTGAGCTATCTTTTCCCCCACTCCGGGACAGCCGGGAATATTATCGGATTTATCTCCCATCAAGCCCAATAAGTCTATCATTTGCATCGGATTTTCGAGTCCATATTTTTCCTTAACCTCTTTGATCCCGAGAATTTCAAAGTCGGAACTTCCATACTTCGGTTTATAGATCCAAACATTTTCTTCAACCAATTGACCGTAATCTTTATCGGGAGTCATCATATAGACTTTGAAACCATTCAGGGAAGCTTCTTTAGCCAATGTACCAATCACATCATCAGCCTCATATCCGGCAACTTCCAGTAATGGAATATTATATGCTTCTATTATTTCTTTGATGACAGGAACGGATTCTCGAATGACTTCAGGAGTTTCCTCACGTTGAGCTTTATATTGTTCATACATCTCATGACGAAAAGTAGGACCGGAAGGATCAAAAACAACACCGATATGAGTAGGATTTTCTTTTTTCAGGACATCTTCCAAAGTATTGACAAATCCGAAAATAGCCGAAGTATTCTGCTTTTTGGAATTAATCCTCGGATTCTTAAGAAAGGCATAATATGACCTGTAAATCAGCGCATAAGCATCTAAAAGAAAAAGTTTCATATAGGATTGTGAGTAATATATTTTATATTGCTTTTGAATTCTTAATTTTTCTTGTTGAATTTCTTCAAAAGGATGCATCAATTCGTACAAAGCTGGTTTTCCTGCTTTTCTGAGGCATTCATATCGGATTAAGAACCGTAAAGATATACAAAAACTTATTATTATACACTTCATACATCCTTTCATCTTGAATTTTATTGTAACTTTGCGGCTTGTAAAGAAAATTATGGATAAATACTCTCTAATAACAAAGCTGGTAGAAAGCGAATTAAGTGCGTTTACAACACTTTATAAAAAGTCTTTACAAGGGCATTCTCCCGCATTTCAATCAATGATTGACTATATTTCAGAGGTTGACGGAAAAAAAATCCGTCCGTTGTTGTTATTGCTTACAGCGAAGACATGTGGTCAAATTAACCAAAGTACACTTGACTATGCCTTGGTACTGGAACTCGTGCATAATGCAACATTGATTCACGACGATGTAATAGACAACACCAAACAACGAAGGGGCAGATATTCGGTCAATGCCAAATACGACAATAAAACAGCAGTATTGGTGGGGGATTACATTCTTTCCATTGCCATTGCCAAAGCGGTAATGACTCAAAGTATTCCTGTCCTAAATATCATATCCAATTTGGCTTTAAATTTGGTTGATGGAGAGTTAGCCCAATTGATAAACAGCAATAATGTAGTAATCAGTGAAACTTATTATTTCGATGTTATCCGCAAAAAAACAGCGGTTTTACTTTCTTCCTGCGCACAAATGGGAGCCATGTCGGCAAATGTAGATGAAGCAACTATCGAAAAGTTCCGTTTGTTCGGAGAACATATTGGGATCTGTTTTCAAATCAGAGATGATATTTTCGACTACTATGAACAAGGAGAAATCGGAAAACCCACAGGAAATGATATCCGGGAGGGAAAAATTACCTTACCGCTTATATATGCTCTTGAGTATGCTCCTGAAAATGAAAGCAAAGAAATGCTTCAAATCATACAAAATGGAGATTTCACGGAAAATAATATTGATTCATTAATCAATTTCGCTAAAAACAACAAAGGGATTGAATATGCTTTTCATATGATGGAAACATATAAACAAAAAGCCATCGATACTTTAGCTGATTTTCCTGAAACAGAAGCAAAGAAGACACTCTTCAATTTGGTAGACTACATCATCGAAAGAAAGAAATAAGCTTATTTCTGACAGATTATCCTTTTGTTCAGGATACTGCATATCACGATTCCCGTCAGCGCTCCAATCCCGTCAAACAAAAAATCCATCCAATCTCCCGAACGGGTAGGAGAGAAGTATTCCTGGATAATTTCAATCAGTCCGCTATACAATACCGGAAATAGAAACGATCCAAAAAAGATGAAACAGAATGAGATTTTTTGTTTGAGAACCGCAGAATTTTCAATATAAACCAGGACGGAAAGAAACAAAGACATTACAAAATGGACTAACTTATCAAGATTACTCACTCCTACTTCTGGTAAGTCCTTGGTATCCATCATACAGAGATAAAGTATCAACAAACTGACACAAATACTTTTCCAATGCTTCTTAAAAAACGACTCCATCTTTCCTCCGATTCTGATTTCAGTTAAACTATTTCCAATATATTTCCTGCCAACGAACTGGCTCCGATTCTGAAATATTCGGGAGTGAGCCATTCTTTTCCTAACATTTCTTTAATAATTGTATAGTACTTGACAGCATCTTGGGGAGTTTTAATCCCTCCTGAAACCTTAATTCCTATCTTTTTGTCGTGCATAACAAAGTATTCCTTAATCGCTTCACACATCACATAAACGGCTTCCGGCGTAGCGCCTTCATAGATCTTTCCGGTTGATGTCTTGATAAAGTCCGCGCCCGAATACATCGCTAAAATAGCAGCAGATTTAATGTTGACAGGAGTTTTTAACAATCCGGTTTCGAGAATAACCTTAAGTGTCGCATCACGACAGGCATCTTTAATTTCCTGTATTTCAACTGAAAAAGTTTCAAAATCATGCTCCAGGAAAGCTCCGGAATTAATCACAATGTCAATTTCCTCAGCGCCATCAGCAACGGCCAGAGAAACTTCTGCGATCTTGATTTCGGGAAACGTCTGAGCAAAAGGGAATCCTCCGGCTACAGAAGCGATTTTTACATCAGCAGTAAGCGCATCTTTGATCGTTGTCACAAAATTAGGAAATACACAGACAGCAGCCACGTTTTCCATATCCGGACGGGAACCTTCGAAGTCATTGATTTTTT
Source organism: Bacteroidales bacterium (assembly GCA_031556755.1). Lineage (GTDB taxonomy): Bacteria > Bacteroidota > Bacteroidia > Bacteroidales > Azobacteroidaceae > JAIRVZ01. Next base: position 11,217 of record JAVBSK010000278.1, read on the forward strand.
CAACTAATTTCCATATTGATTCACTCGAATCATTTGCATTCAAAGACGTTAAATCAATACACGAATATAAAAACTTTTTTACTTCTGAATTATCATTAGTCTTAAAATTCTTTTCTACTATTTCAGAAACTTTCTTACTGATCGTTTCCTCTTGTATATTCAGATTAAACCGGTTAAGGACATCTTCATATTTACCCATAAAGAATCACATTAAATTTTAAGCCGCAAAGTTAAGGTTTTTTATTGTAACAGCCATCAACTATGGCACGATTCGTATTTTCTTCTGGTTCGTCTTTAATATCGGAAAAATTCCAGAGATTTGTTTTAGAGAGAGAATAAGAGATTTTAAAATACAAATTTCGAAAGAGAACGGACTTTTGAGGGGCATTGTCTATGAATGTGGAAGAATAATCTTCTTCACCAGATTAAATTTTTCCTCCAATTTCCATTGGTTATCAATAATTTATATCTATTTTTCTCGAATTAATTGATTTCTAAGCCAATTTCTCATTGTTTTTATGTCTTTCCTTGTCTCTTAATGTTTTTTTTTCTATATTTTTATAAAAAGCTTCGGTTAAATCGATTCCTGTTTGGTTAGCAAGACATATCAATACCCAAAGGACATCAGCCATTTCATCGGATAAATTCTTGTCAAAATCCTCTTTTTTGAAAGATTGGTCACCATAGGTTCTTGAGATGATCCGAGCCAATTCTCCTACTTCTTCTGTCAATATGGCCAGATTTGTCAGTTCGTTGAAATAACGGACACCATAGGTTTTAATCCACTCATCGACCGTTTTTTGTGCATCTTTTAATGTTATTTCGTTATCCATAAGCTTATTATTCTTTGTTTTTGCTGTCTATAAAAATCGTTACCGGACCATCATTGATCAATGCCACCTGCATATCGGCTCCGAATATTCCAGTTCGTATTTCTTTTCCCAAAAGGAGGGATAATTGCCTGCAAAATTCCTTATATAAGGGGATTGCACGATCCGGCTTAGAAGCCTTAATATATGACGGACGGTTGCCTTTCCTGGTTGAAGCATGTAGTGTAAACTGACTGACACAAAGTATTTCTCCGCAGATATCCATAACGGAACGATTCATTACTCTATTTTCATCATTAAAAATACGAAGTTGAACGATTTTCTTTGCAAGAAAATCAATATCTTTCTGATTATCAGAATCTTCCACTCCAACTAACACCAATAATCCTTCTTTTATAGAAGACTTTATTTTGTTATCAACTGTAACAGAGGCATTTGAAACACGCTGAATAATGATGCGCATATGTTATATTTTTTATCAGTTATTCAAAAATTTGAACAGAGATTCAGCTTTACTTTTACCAATTAATTGTGATATTTCTTCGAAGGAAGCGGTTTTGATTTGTTTTACACTCTTGAATTGATTGAGTAATTTCAACTTTGTTGTTTCTCCAATTCCTCTGATACTGTCTAATTCTGAGATAATTTGCTGCTTACTACGTTTTTGTCGATGGAATGTGATTCCAAAACGATGCGCCTCATCACGAAGATATTGGATCAACTTCAAGCTTTCTGAGTTCTTATCCAGGTAGAGAGGAATCGGATCATCCGGAAAATAAATTTCTTCCAATCGTTCGGCAATACTGATTATAGCAATTTTTCCATACAAATCAAGATCAGTCAAAGCTTGAATTGCAAAACTCAATTGGCCTTTCCCGCCATCGATTACTATAAGTTGAGGAAAAGATTTCCCTTCTTCTTTCAAGCGTTTATAGCGACGATAAACACATTCATATATTGAATCAAAATCGTTCGGGCCAACAACCGTTTTCACATTGAAATGTCGATAATCTTTCTTGCTTGGTTTTCCATTTCGAAACACTACACATGCCGAAACAGGATTAGTTCCCTGAATATTGGAGTTATCAAAACATTCTATATGAACAGGTAATTCAGACAAATGCAAATCTTCTTTGAGCGTCGAAATTGCTCTGGTCTTGCGTTGTTCACTATTCAGATGTTCCGATTGTTTGATTTTATCAACTTTATATTGTTTCACATTTTTTTCCGAAAGCTCTAATAATTTCTTTTTATCTCCCCGCTGTGGAACAATAATCGTAGCATTATTGAAAGTTATATCGGGATGAAAAGGGACGATAATTTCTTTCGCATCACTCTGAAAACGGCTGCGGAGCTCCATGATTCCCATCGCCAGTAACTCTTCTTTACCTTCGTCCAAAATACGTTTATATTCGATTGTATAACTACGGATAACCAGTCCGTTCTTCACATTGATATAGTTGATATAAATAGATTGCTTATTTTCATCGAAAGAAAACACATCGATATCATCAATCGTTGCATTCGAAACGACTGATTTAGCTTTATAATTTTCTAATAAAAGATATTTTTCTTTGTTTTTTTGCGCTTCTTCGAATCGCATTTCAGAAGAGAGGAGAAGCATCTCGTTGTAGAATTTCTTCGATAACTGAGTAATATTTCCTTTGAGAATCTGGACTATACCAGCAATATTTTCATCATAATCCACTCTTGACTGTAAACCTTCACATGGGCCTTCACAACGTTTCAAGTGATATTCAAGACAAACCTTATATTTTTTCCGGTTAATTCTTTCATCCGTCAGCAACAGGTTACAGGTCCTGATAGGGTAGAGGCTTTTGATCAATTGAAGTAAAGACTTGACCATATAGGCAGATGAGTAAGGACCGAAATACATGGATTTATCTTTAATAAACGTGCGTGTTGAAAAGACACGCGGGAAATCTTCATTTTTCACAACAATCCACGGATAAGTTTTATCATCTTTCAGCATTACATTGTAGCGGGGGCGATGCTCTTTTATCATATTATTTTCCAACAAAAGGGCATCTTGTTCACTTTCAACAATGATATATTCGATTTTTCTTATTTTTCTTACCAGGACTCTCGTTTTAAGCGAGTCGTGATTCTTGTTGAAATAACTGCTCACACGGCGTTTCAGATTTTTGGCCTTTCCGATGTAAATAATGACATTATTTTCATCGAA